>JALNVJ010000035.1 GCA_023227645.1 Bacteroidales bacterium
CTAAATCCCCTACTATTTCAGAAGAAACTTGTAGGATATTCCCTCTACTTGTTTTAAGCTCGTCAATATACCTAAACCTCTCAACTCTCACCTTAGAAGCTATAATATTTAAATCATTCCTCATTAAGTCAACAATAGTATTATGCTCACAAGTTTCTTTATAATCATTTAAAATAACATCACTAGCGTTTTTAATAGAAGCATCAATTGTTCCTTTCATAGGATAGGTAGAAATCTTATTATTATTAATCCTCACAAAAGACTCAGGCGAAAAACAAACAAGTTTATCCTTTAATAATAATTTGTACTTCGAATTAGCCCTATAAAAGATTTCCTCCAAGCTTAAATTAATATCAATTTTTGTTTTTATCGTCAAATTAGCAAGAAAACTATCCCCATTCAATAAACCTTTCCTAATAATATTAAATTGATTATTATAATTTTCAAACGACTTAGGATATGGTTTAATATTAGGACTTACAGATTTTTGACTTGAAGAATAGGTAGGAGAATTAGAAATTGCATTTAGAGTAAATAGAATATTGGATTGATTAAATGGATTATCAATAATATACGAATTTTCTTGCTCAAAATCAATAATAAAGAGGAATGGTGTTCTGTCCTTTCCAAGAGAATTCATTTTATCAATAATACTATCTTTGTTTATCATAATTTGCAAAAATACATCATTAGACATTAATTCATATCTTTGCAAGACTAATTTATACAAATTTATGAAACAAGTTTTAGTAATTGACAATCATGATTCATTCGTTTATAATTTAATAGCCCTACTAAAGGAAATTGAAAACGTTGAATATATGGTAATGAAGAATGACAAGATTGAATTCGAATTACTTAACAATTATGAATATATACTCCTATCCCCTGGACCAAACGTTCCAAAAAACTCTGGAGATTTGCTAAAGTTAATTTACTACGCCCATAAAACACATTCAATATTAGGAGTTTGTTTAGGACATCAAGCAATTAATGAGTGTTTTGGAGGGACATTAAAACAAATAACCCTACCCAAACACGGACATAGTTCTAACCTAAACATAATCAATAATAAAGATATTCTATTTAATAATATAGATAAGGAAATAAAAATTGGTAGATATCATTCATGGACAATTGATACATTAAGCCATGACTTAGAAATAACCTCCAAAGATGAAGACAATAATATAATGTCGGTATCTCATAAAAAATATAAGATTTATGGAGTTCAGTTTCATCCAGAATCAATAATTACAAATTATGGAAAAGAGATAATCCAGAACTGGCTTTCCCTAAGTTAAACCAATACTTTATTATTCATTATGATAGGGTTCGTTCTTTAAAATTGTGAATGCCCTATATAGCTGTTCTACAATAAGAAGCCTAATCATTTGATGAGAAAACGTCATCTTCGACATAGCAATCTTTAAATTTGCAATCTTATAAACCTCATCTGAAAACCCAAAAGCACCACCTACCACAAAGCACATAGTCTTAATGCCTGCATTCATGTTCTTTTGTAAGAAATTAGCATACTCTATTGAACGGAATTCATCACCCATTTCATCAAAAAGCACAACCTTATCAGCCTTAGAAACCTGCTTAATTATCAACTCTCCTTCCCTATCCTTAACCATTTGTGGAGAAAGATTCTTAGTATCTTTTAGAGAAGGAATAATAATCATCTCATAAGGGATATAAAATTTCAAACGTTTCTCAAAAATTTCTATACCTTCCTTTAAGTATTTCTCTTCAGTTTTCCCAACAACAATAAGCTTAATATTCATAATTTATATCGTAATAAAATTAATCTCTGCAAAAATAAAAAAGGCACCATTTCTACATTGCAAAATTAATACCTTATTTCCTAAACTCTATAACTATCCATTCTTTTCTATCGATTTATTTTATCTTACAATAATAACCCAAGTTCAACTTGTAAATGCAAATCTTACTAAGAAAGTCTTGTAATATAATATTATAATATTAAGCATTAAGCTATCAATGGAGATTATAAAAAAAACAAGGTTGCAATTAATGGTAATAGTGTTGATAAATTTAATTAACAAGAAGAAGAGTTAGAGTCTATATATTATTATAATTTAATGTTTTAAGATTTTAAGTAGGGTATAGATTTTGGAATATGTCTTTTCTATTATATAATAAGGTGTTAGGGTGGCACCATAGAAACGAAAGAATTTTTCTATATTGGGAATAATGCTACCTGTGAAATCAAATTCTTTCTTTCCTTTGGAGTGGGCAACCCTCATTGCCTCCCAGTTTAAAAGAGCCATTGCTCCGCTATCTCTATATTTTGGATCTCCCCCTGAAGCTAAGGTATAACATACGTCTTGGTCGTAAACCAAATACATTACTGCATGGATATTTCCCTCATTGTCTTTGGCAACTAATTTTGTGCTAGATTCTCTTTTACTACATTCTTCTTCTATTCTTTCAAATAGTGAATATGGATAAGGAATATCTTTTGCTTGACGAGCAAAGCTCATTGATAGTATATTATAGAAGTCTTTATTTGAAATATTATTATCAATTATAATATTTTCATAAGCTTTTTTAATAAGTCTTCTCTTCTTAGATGCAATATTTTGATAGACCTCATCTATATTTGAAAGATCATTTATCCTATAAGTATAATGGGTAGTTTGCTTAAAACCATTCCAAAAGAAGCCCAGCCAATTGCTAATTGAGTGATGTATTTTTTGAGAAAAATAATCAACTCTTAGATTATCTATCTCCTTTGCAAAATAGCTCATAACATCTATCTCAAGAGTATAGCGGGTTGTTTGATGCATACCTTCTGCGTAGTTTATCCATAATCCATTTATTGGACTTAGGTGTGGAGGAAGAATTGATTTGAAAGAGTATTTCTTATGAATATAATATGGCATTACTGCTAATATCCTCGACTTCTCTTCTTTTATTAGCACATCCCAATCCTCTCCACATACAGCATCAAGCCACCAATCTCTTAGAAAAATTGGCAGATTTATATTATCTTTACAGTAATTCCTATACAATTCTTTATTAACCACTTTTTGTCTTAGTCTATTTTATCTTAGATATTGGGGCTTCAATTATTGATTCTTTTCTTACGAGATCTTTCTTAGTTTGTTCCATTGTTGGAAGATGAGAAACAATCAATGCGTCATCCAATCTAATTCTTAGGTCAGAAAGAACATTAGCATAATTCATATAAGCTTCATAGGGTGAATCGTAATGATTAAAGTATTTATGAACATCACCATCCGAAAACCACTTTGTACACATATAATAGAAATGATCGGAGGTTTGGAGATAGCGCCAATCTATCCAGAAATTCAAATCATCAATCTTCCTTATCTTATCTTCAAATTCATATATCTGATTAAAAGCGTCATCTTGTAAGTCATTGCCAAGCCATGCTGTAAGGTCTCTTTCCTCATCTGCCCAAGAAATTGGAGTAGGCACATGCATTTCCCCAACTGGGTTTAGGTTTTGAACAAGCTCTGAGGGAGTATTAAAACTAAAGTTGGAATGGGAAAAAACTCTTGAAGGAAGGTGTTTAAGAAATTCAAATATTCCTGTTTCTTTCCATTGATGTTCTCCAAAAGTTTCATAGTCCATAAATAAATTAATACATTCAGGATTCTCAATTTCATTTAACCAATCAACATATTTATCAGCTGTGAGAGGAAAACCTGGCCAAGTATGTTGGGAGAAACGAAAAGCAATATCATCACTTAGTTGGAAGTTTTTAAGAAGAAGTTTTAGATTTTTTCTCTCAGGATGCGAATATGCATGGTTAGAATTTCTCCATCCCAAAATATGTTTTGCTCCTTCGGTTATCTGTGCAGTATATCCCATATCGGCTACCATATCCCCAATTTCATCAGAATATATAAGCTCAGTGTTTCTAAAAACTTTTGGTTTAACTCCAAATAGACTTTCTATCTTACGAGAATGTATCTTGACTTGATCGATGAACTCTTGTTTTGATTTAAGAGATGCCAAAGAGTGAGTATAGGTTTCGGCCATAAATTCCACACAACCTGTTTCTGCAAGTGTCCTAAAAGAATCTATTACATCTGGAGTAAATTTTTCAAATTGGTCAAGCGCAGTTCCAGAAATAGAATAAGAAATTCTAAAAGCACCATTATTCTCTTTAATAAGATCTAGCATTAGTTTATTTGTAGGAATATAACATTTATCAGCTACCCTACGACATATCCAAGCATTTTGAATATCATCAAAATACGAATGATTACGACCAATATCAAAGAAACGATAAGGCTTTAATCTAAAAGGCTGATGAACTTGAAAATAAAAACAAATTGATTTCATATAATTTAGCTTAATAGTTTATAATATAAATTCCTTAATTCATTTGCTGAATCCTCCCAACGAATTGATTCAACTTCCTTCTTCCCTTTCTTAATAAACATCTTTGATAGAGCGGGATAATTTAATAAAGAATAGATAGCATTTGCCATAGCATCAATATCCCAAAAATCTACCTTTATAGCATATTTTAAAACCTCCGATACTCCAGACTGCTTAGAAATAATTACAGGAACTCTTGCATTCATTGCCTCAAGAGGTGAAATGCCAAATGGTTCACTAACAGAGGGCATAACATAAACATCACTCATGGCAAACATTCTATTTACTTCATCACCCTTAAGGAAACCTGTGAAATGGAAATTCTTTGATATTCTTTTTTTAGCCACAAGAGCAACCATTCTATTTAGCATATCTCCCGAACCAGCCATAACAAACCTTACATTCTTATCATATTCCAACACCTTAGCTGCTGCTTCCACAAAATAATCAGGTCCTTTTTGGAAAGTAACTCTCCCTAAGAATGTAACAATCTTTTCCTTAACAGCCTTATCTGCCCTAACTTCATTTAAGAATAAAGAGTTTGCTCCATTATATATGGTAGTAACCTTATTGGGGTCTTGACCATAACGACTAATAACAATATTACGTGTTAGATCGGAAACACAAACTATATGGTCTGCATTATCCATACCATAACGTTCAATATCATAAACAGCTTGGTTTATATGTTCTCCCGAACGGTCAAATTCAGTGGCATGAACATGAATTACTAATTTCTTATTCGATATTTTTTTTGCAATTACTCCAGCCTTATAGGTCAACCAATCGTGAGCATGAATTATATCGTATTCATATTGCTGGGCAATCTCAGCTGCTATCATTGCATATCTCTCTACCTCTTCCAAAAGACTAGGTCCGTATTTTCCACTAAATTCATACTTCCTTTGTGATTCGAGTAGAGTAGTCTTTTCTTCTTTCTTAAACCTATTATTTATAACATTATAAAAATCATCCACTCCAACATAAGGAACGAGGGTTGAATTGACTTCTATATATGATAAATTATTCCAATATTCCTTATAAAAATCTTTTGAGAAATCAACTACAATATCAGAAGCACTAACAATACGTGCCGCTTCCGTGCTTTCATCACCGTAAGCCTTAGGAACAATAAATATTACTTCATCTCCCTGAGTAACCATTGCCTTAGTTAGTCCAAAGCAAGCTGTTCCAAGTCCTCCTGTTATATGAGGAGGATATTCCCACCCAAACATCAAAATCCTCATACCTTACCCCCTTCCATTAGCTCCTTATAATTATCTAACATATATCTAATTCTAAGCAGTTCCGATACCGACCAAGCCTGCGAAATTGAACCCCCTGGATGATAAGGAGGATTACCATCATAGACTTCTGCAATACCACTAATACCATAATTATTTATATTTTCTCCAAAACCTTGATATATCCTTTCACCTACTTCATAGGCACATTCTTTATAAACTTTTAGGTAACCTTCAATAAAATGACCAAGTAGCCATGGCCAAACAGTTCCTTGATGATAGGCAATATCCCTCTCTTTTTGCGATCCACGATAAACATCCTTATAATCTTTATGTGTTGGGCTAAGAGTTCTAAGTCCAAATGGAGTTAGTAGTTCTTTTTCTATCCTTGATAAAACAAGTTGGCAAATCTTTGGAGAAATACATCTATATTTCAGAGATGTAGCAAAAACCATATTGGGTCTTACCGTAAAATCTTTATGATAACCATCAACATTATCAGCCAACCATCCATAGGTTTTATCCCAGAATGTAAGTTTAAATTCTTGAGGAAGGCTTTCTGCTAGCTCCTCCCAATTGCTAATAAATTCTATATCTTTTGATTCCTTAGCCAGTTCCAATGTAAACATTATTGCATTATACCAAAGAGCATTTATCTCTACACACATACCTTTTCGTGGGGTTACTGGCTGGTCACCAACAACTGCATCCATCCAAGTTAATGCCCTATTATTTTCTGAAGCATAAATCATACCATTTGGCATCATTTTAATATTCTTAGTCTTCCCATACCTATAACTATCAAGTATGCTTACCATAACTTCCTTATACTCTTTCCAAACCTTCTTCGATTCTTTTGTATATTCAACATATTGTTGTAATGCCCAAAAAAACCACATCGGAGCATCAACTGAATTATATGCAGAATCGTTTCCTGAACCAATATTTGGGAATAATCCATCCCTCATATCTTCAATCAAAGTATCTATTGCCTTCTTAAAGCTCTTCATGTCATTTAAACCAATACATAAACCTGGAAGTGCAATAAAACTATCTCTTCCCCAACGTCCAAACCATGGATAGCCAGCAAGTACGTCTACCTTTTTATCTTTCTTTACAAAAAACTCTTTAGCAGCTCTTCTTAGAACAGAATCGAATGATGTTAAAGGTTCAATTTTCTCAGCTTCTTGATTATATACATCTTCTATCTTTTTAGGATTTATTTTATTCATTGCAGCAGTAAAAAATAAGGTATCCCCCATTTCTAATTTAGCTTCAAAATATCCTGGCACAAGTAAATCTTCTTGTGATTCATATCCTCTTTCAGCTTCTTTTATATATTCAATATTATAATACCAATCTGGATTGTGTAGATACTTAATTTTTTTATCCGAGAACTGAATACATAATGGCTCGTAATTGGAATACAGTTTAAAAGAAGCACCGTTTTCAATATCTTCAAAAGAAGTATTAGCTTGACTATTGGCTTTCGATAGCTTATGTCTTTGACGAAATGCTAAAAAAGGATTAAATTGAATTTTAAAAGGTCTATCACATTTATCAACACTATATTTTATTATAAGCCTATCTTCCTTAGAAGAAAAAATTAATTCTTTAGATAGGCATATATCACCTACTGAATACATATGTTTACCAGTACTTGTAATATCATAAGAAGTTAAGTATTTATGACCCTTAGGGGAATAAATTTCATTTGGATATCGATGAATAGCCAAATTGAAAGGATAATCATCTTGAATTATTGTTTCATCCAAAGAGGATAAAATAACATGGTATTCATTATCTATTTGAGGTTGTGGAACGATTAAGAGTCCATGATATTTTCTTGTATTGCAAAAACAAAGACTAGTGGAGGCGTAAGCTCCATTTGAACTTGTCTTTAGTATCTCCCTTTCCAAGGAATAACCAAGCTTAACAAGTTCATGTTTATTAAAAATAATCTTTCCCATATTGTAGAATAAAGTGTTTAGTAATGCTACAAATATATAACTTATTTCTTGAAAATCCAAGCAAATTTCCTATATCTACAAATAAATTTAAAATTAAATGTTGTTCCTATTAAGAACTAGGATTAAAACAAGGACTAAAAAGCACAAAAAAACAAAGCTTTGTTTAAATATACAACTAAAGTGTTTGTCAACAAGCGTAAGATAGGTATGTGTGAAAATAGGAAACAAAAACTACAGAGTTTGAAATATAAAATTAAGTCTTTTAGGTGAGGAAAATTCTAATTATTTTTCTAAAATATGTACCTTTGCCAATTAATTTTGATTTATAACCAATAAAATTTGATAATGAAACGTAAAATCTCAATTCTATTTCTTCTAATTAGCCTATGTGTTGGGTCAGTATTCGCTAATAATAGCAAACCAAATAACACAAATAACGACAGTGTTGCTATAGTTTATTTTATAAAAGATATAACTCCTGAAAATGTTTTAAAGCTATATAAAGCTATTGGAATGGAAATGAAGGGGAAAATCGGAGTAAAGATTCATTTTGGAGAAGAAGGAAATAAAAATTTCTTAAATCCAGAACTTACTAAACCTCTAATGCAATACACAAAGGCTACTTGGGTTGAAACAAATGTTCTTTATGTAAGTAAGAGAAGATTTACCGACTCACATATCAACCTTGCTAAAGAACATGGTTTCACATTTGCTCCTATCGATATATTAGATAAAGATGCAGAAATTGAATATCAAACTCAAGGAATGGGACTAAAACATTATAAGAAAATAAAAGCAGGTTCTCATTTCGAAAACTACGATGGATATATTATATACTCTCATTTCAAGGGTCATGGATCAGCAGGTTTTGGAGGAGCAATAAAGAATGTAGCAATGGGATTTGCATCACCTGGTGGCAAGATGGCACAACATGCAAGCGATGTTCCCGTTATTAGTGATGCAAGTAAGTGTATTCAGTGTTCGAATTGCATAAATAATTGTCCAGCTCATGCATTATCTTATGTTGAAAATGTTATTACTATTGATAAGGATAAGTGTATTGGATGTGCTAAATGTATAGCGGAATGTCCAAAGAAAATAATTAAGCCTGAAAACACAAATCTAGAATCTAATGTATTTTTAGAGAGATTGGTTGAATACGCTTATGTTTTTACAAAAAAGAAACCTATGGTTTATATTAACGTTTTGGCTAACATTTCATCATCTTGCGACTGTTCTGCAAGAGCTCCACTTCCTTTTACTCAGGATATTGGAATGCTAGGTTCGGTTGACATTGTTGCTATTGAGAAAGCATCTCACGATTTGGTTGCAAAGGGGCATAAATGCGATGATGCTTTCCTTAAAGAAAGCGGAGTTAGTGGTATGGGACAAATCAACTATGCTGAAAAACTAGGAATGGGTACTATAAAATATAAATTAGTTGAGATAAAATAAAAGAATAAGAATTCATAAAATGAAAAACTCTATTAAATATTGGCTTTATTTCTTTGTTGGTGCTTTGATCATTGGCCTTGGTTTTTCTTCCTGCGTTATGGAAGATGATTTTGTAAGTGACCAATCTGTAAATCTAAAGTTTTCATCAGACACGCTTCGATTTGATACAGTTTTCACAACAATGGGTTCTATTACCAAACAAATAAAGATCTATAATAAGGAATCTAAACCAATCAAGATAGATAAGATTAGCTTGGGAGGTGGAAGAAATTCTTATTATAGATTAAATGTTGATGGAGATACCAACATGGTGATAAGAGATATTGAAATTGGAGCAAAGGATAGTATGTTTATTTTTGCAAGAGTAACAATAGATCCAACCAATCAAAACAACCCCTTACTAGTTTCCGACTCAATTATCTTTTCTTTTAATAATAAGGAGCAGTATATCCAGCTTGAAGCCTATGGACAAGACGCCTATTACCATGTTCCAAATCAGTGGTTATCTATAGACAATAATGATGGGACAAAGGATTCTATTCATTATTCCCTTGCTCATTATGGAGATGCGCAACGAGGAGTTATTATCAATGGTAATGATATTGAATGGAAGAATGACAAACCTCATATTATATTTGGAGTATTAATTGTTAATTCATCCACAACTTTAAATATACCAGAGGGGACAAATATCCACTTAAATAATAAGGCAGATATTTGGGTCCTATCCGATGCTTCCCTAAAGGTAAATGGTTCTTATCAAAACAATGTTGTCTTCCAAGGAATGAGGAAGGATAGTTATTATTCTAATCTTGCAGGACAATGGGGTATAATAAGATTTATGGTAGGAAGCAAAAATAATAGGATTGATAATGCTATAATAAAGAATGGTACCATAGGAATTATGGCAGATAGCTGCGTTACTACAAGTAGTCCAACAATTGAAATTAATAATTCTAGGATAGAGAATATGTCATATTATGGATTATTATCAAGAGGAGCTCATATTAATGCTGCCAACACTATTATTCAAAACACGGGAGCAGAGACTGTTGCCCTAATTATGGGGGGAAAATATAATTTTATTAATTGTAGCCTTGCAAACTACTGGGCTTATGATTCAAGAAGGACAAGCAAGACCCTATTCCTACAAAACTATTATTTAGATGCAACCAATAGTATTCAACTCAGACCAATTGAGGAATGTAATTTTCATAATACAATAATATATGGCTCAAACGAAGAGGAGATAGAAATTGACAAAGCAGATGGAGCTGTCTTAGATTATTATTTTGAAAACTGTCTTCTTGCAACCAAGACACTAAATGCAAATAATCCAAAGATTAGAGACTCATATTTCAATTTAGATCCCCTATTCAATAATGGAGGTGAAGGAGACCTTAGAGTTAAAGAAAACTCACCTGCAATTGGAAGAGGGAATAGTATTTGGAATTCAATTTATCCTTATGATATTATTGGAAACACCCGCTCAAATCCACCAACTATAGGAGCTTATGAATACACTCAAATATCTACTCCCAGAAAACGAAGATAGAAAAGATAAGAAAAGAAGATTAGAATAAAATGAGGATTTTATTTTGTTTTTTGTATCTTTGCAAGTTCTTAGTTCAAATAACTAAGGATAATTGATTGATATTTACTATAATATATAGATATTTAATTTAATAATTAATGAAAATGGCAAACGTAAAGAAGTATGTTTATACTTTTGGTGGCAAGACTGCTGAAGGTAAAGCTGAAATGAAGAATTTATTAGGTGGTAAAGGAGCTAATTTAGCTGAGATGTGTCTGTTGGGACTTCCAGTTCCTGCAGGTTTAACAATCACAACTGAAGCTTGTATAGATTATTATGCAAATGAATGTAGCCTACCAGAAAACCTAATGAATGAGGTTTGGGAAGGAATGAAGAAGATTGAAGATGTGATGGGGTTAAAATATGATGACAGCGAAAATTGTTTATTATTATCTTGTCGCTCTGGAGCAAGAAGCTCTATGCCTGGCATGATGGATACTGTTTTAAATATAGGATTATCTTCTAACACAATTCCTGGTTTAATCAAGAAAACTAATAATCCACGTTTTGTTTACGATTCTTATCGTCGTTTAATTATGATGTATGCTGATGTTGTTATGGAAAAAGCTGAAGGGCTTGAACCTACA
>JALNVJ010000036.1 GCA_023227645.1 Bacteroidales bacterium
GTAATAGGATAAGTGCAACAAAAGGGAATAGCAATATTACTTTAGGAAGTAGCTTATCCCTAAAAATCTGTTTAAATTCTTTTTCAACTAAATAACCTAACATAATTTATTCCAGTCTTTTTTTAAATTTCTTAAGGCTAATCCCAATAATAATTACTTCCATAAGAAGTAGTGCACCAAACTCATGCAAAACGTATTTAGCATCAACTCCCATTATCATTAATTTCCTAATAGCACTAATAAACCATTTAGCGGGCATAGCTTGAGCAATTCCCTGAAGAATAAGAGGCATACTTTCTATATTGAATAGCATACCTGAAAGAAGCATTGAAGGCATTAATAATAAAATAGCACTAATAACCAAAGCCATTAACTGTGTGTCTGAAACAGTGGAAATAAGTATGCCTAAGGATAGTGATACTAAAATATAAAGTATACATAAGATAAATATCCAAAACAAGCTCCCATTAATTGGTACTCCCATAATAAAATAAGAAACCAAGAATATTGTAATGATATTGATTAGAGATATTACAAAATATGGGATAAGTTTTGAAACAATAATTGTTATTGGACTTGTTGGGCTTGCAAGCAGAAGCTCCATAGTCCCTTTTTCTTTTTCTCTTACAATTGAAATAGAAGTCATCATAGCACAAACTAAGATAATTATAAATCCCATAACTCCAGGCACAAAATTATAAGAGCTCTTCATTAGTGGATTATAAAGAAGCTTAAGCTCGGGCTTGATTTCATAGTTTTCTATGGTCGTTTTATTTAAGTCCTTAAGGGTAGAGCCTATAATATTAGAAAGATAATTTACTAAGGTTTTAGCAGCATTAGGGTCAGACGCATCAGCCACAATCTGTATATCTGCTTTTCGTAAATGTAATAAGTTTTCAGAAAAGTTTTCTCCAAAAACTATAACTAAAGAGTTTTCCGAACTTTTAAATGATTGGTCAATTTCATCGTAGGAGTTAAAGTAATTGCTTATGGTAAAATACTCACTTTCCTGAACTCTATTAATAATAGACCTTGTTGTTTCATCTTTTGAATAGTCCAATATTCCAATATTAGTATTCCTTATTTCAGTAGTTACTGCATATCCAAAAAGCAACATCATAACTAAGGGCAAAACCAGAATAATCATCATAGTCCAAGTGTCTCGGAATATATGTAAAAACTCTTTTTTAGTAAAGGTTAGGAATTCTTTCATAGTCTAATCCTCCTTTCTTTTAGCGTTACGTGCCAGTTGATAGAAAATATCATCAATAGAATCGGAAGAGAATTTTTCTTTTAATGCTCTTGGGGTGTCTAAAGCTTCAATACGTCCGTCTACCATAATTGATATCCTATCGCAATACTCTGCCTCATCCATATAGTGAGTGGTTACAAAAACAGTTATTCCTTTTTCTGCAGTCTTATAAATTAGTTCCCAAAACTGTCTTCTTACAACAGGGTCAACTCCTCCTGTGGGTTCGTCGAGGAAAACTACCTTTGGATTATGGAATATAGCTACCGAAAAAGCAAGTTTTTGTTTCCATCCCAAAGGCAAGGCACTAACAAGAGTTTCCTTTTGTGATTCAAAACCCAATTCCTCCAAAAGTATATCTGTTTTGATAGCAATATCTTTCTTCTTCATTCCATAAATACCTGCAAATAATTTTATATTCTCCCATACCTTTAAATCTTCGTAGAGAGAAAACCTTTGACTCATATATCCAATATTTGCCTTAATCTTTTCCGATTGGTGCCTAATATCAAAACCTCCAACCAAGGCATTGCCCGAAGAGGGTTTACTTAGGCCACAAAGCATCCTAATAACAGTAGTCTTTCCTGCACCATTAGCTCCTAGGAATCCAAATATTTCTCCCTTCTTTACCTCAAATGAAATATCATCCACAGCAGTAAAAGCTCCAAATCTCTTAGTAAGATTCCTAACTACAATTACTTCATCCATAAAATTAATTAATTATAAATTAAATTCTAGAACGAACTTATCTAGATTTTCATAATTGATTGCTGAAACATTTTTATCTGTTTTTGCAATCTTTTTAACAATCATTCTCTCAAAGAAATTCATATTTTCAAACAAAAACTCTCCTCCTAAGAATTTCTTTGTCTTAGCTATTTCTATCAATGCTATAGGATAAGCCCTTTCCAATTCTTCTTTCTGTTTTAATTCGTCCTTTTCCATTCCGCAAACATATAAGCCAATAGGTTTCGATTTAAGACAATCAATATTTTGCATGCAAAAATTCTTCATTATTTTACTTGGCGTTCCTGCATAAACAGGGCTACCTAATATAATAGAATCGTATTTTTCTATATTGGGTGATTTATGAATTTGTAAATCTATAAAAGTTTTTTCTACTGTTAATTTACTTTCAAGCATTTCTGCAACTCTTTTTGTTGTCCCGTGCTTAGAATAATAAATAATTGCTGTTTTCATTAGTTTTGACTTTTCATTAATTAATAATCTATTATCAACTTATTATTTTAAATCCTCCCACCAAAGAGAAAACACTTGGCTTTCGTTCTTTAACTCTATTATTTCTCCTATCATTGGAGTAATTAGTCTTAGATTCTTTTCTTTAGATATTTCCATTAGCTTTTCTATTGGTTCTTTCCAAGGATGATCAGCAAGGGCAAATTTTCCCCAGTGAATTGGAATAATCCTTGTTGCATTTAAATCTTTGGCTTCAAAACAAACTTGTTCTGGCAGAGAATGAATATGTTTCCATTTCTCATTATATTGTCCTGTTTCCAAGAATGCTAAATCTATTTTTCCAAACTCCTTTCCTATTTCTTCAAAATGACTATCGTATCCCCCATCTCCGCTTAAAAACAAATTCATTGAAGGAGTTTGAAGTACAAAAGAAAGCCATAAGGTTGGATTCCTTTTAAAACTTCTTCCAGAGAAATGACGAGTTGGTTTTGCATTAATTACAAACCCTTTACTTAGCTCTTTGCTCTCGTTCCAATCCATTTCAATTATCTTTTCTTTAGGATAACCCCATTTTTCAAGATGAGCCCCAACGCCAAGTCCACAAACAACCAACTTTACCTTTTCTTTTAATTTCTTTACAGTTTTATAATCCAAATGGTCGTAATGATCATGGGTTATTAAGAGATAATCAATCACTGGCATATCATCAGTTGAATAAATACTTGTACCCTTAAAAGCAGGAATAATGATAGGGATAGGAGAAGCATATTTAGAAAAAACTGGGTCTACCAAGAAACGTTTTCCGTCTATTTGTATATAATACGAAGAATGGCCAAACCAAATACTAATATCTCTATCTACTGAAATAGACTTCAAATCGGTCTTAATGGCAGGTATATTATCTTTAGGTCTTAGTCCATATTTCACTTCATTAAACTTCCTTGCCATCATCTTGCTCATACCCTTATTATCAACCATCATATTTGTGGTGCTAAGGTTATGGAACTGACCATCCTTGTAATCTGGAGACGCCTCCATTCTTTCTAATCTTTTTCCAGTTGCCTTTTGTCCAAATAAAGGTAGTTGCATATATAACACAGGTATTAAACATATTATCGCAATAATAACTAATATAGTAAACATAATCTTCTTTAATCGTTTCTTAATTCTCACAATATCTTATTTAAATCAATTTATCTCTTTATTCAATTTCATTCATTACCACTAAATTACTTTGCAATATTTTATTTTGATAGTCTTATAAAATAATCCTCTATTGATGGTTGTATTTCTTTATAATCATTATCTTTTGTTTCGTTATTTAATGTAATATGGCAACAATCACCAAATGAAAAACATGTTTCTATATTATCATTTGCTCTTAGAGTTTTTAATAGTTTTGGCATATTATCGCCTTCAACAGAATAGAGTTTCTTGGGAAATTTCTTTATTAGGTTTTGTGGAGAGTCTATATCTAAAAATTCTCCATTATTTATTAAAGCTATTCTATTGCAAAGATTGGCTTCATCCATATATGGAGTTGAAACTACTATCGTTATTCCTTGTTTTTGTAGGTTTTTCAACATATGCCAGAATTCTTTTCTACTAACAGGATCAACTCCTGTTGTTGGTTCATCAAGGAAAAGAACTGATGGTTTATGAATTAAAGCACAAGAAAGAGCTAATTTTTGTTTCATTCCTCCTGATAAAGCTCCTGCTCTTCTATCTTTAAATGGTTCTATTTGCTTATAAATATCTTTTATAAGGTCATAGTTTTCTTCAACTGTTGTATTAAAAAGGCTGGCAAAGAAATCAAGGTTTTCTATTACTGTTAAGTCTTGATATAAAGAAAACCTTCCTGGCATATAACCTACTCTTTCTCTAATAAGTTTATAATCTTTCACAACATCATAATCATCTACTTTAGCCTCTCCTTCATCTGCCAAAATAAGGGTTGTCATTATTCTGAAAAGCGTTGTTTTTCCTGCTCCATCGGGTCCTATTATTCCAAATAGCTCTCCCTTCTCTACTTCAAAGCTAATATCTTCTAAAGCAAGTTTCCCTTTATAGGCTTTGGATATATTATTTACTCTAACAGCTTTCATAGTTTAACATCTGCATACATACCTATCTTTAAATAACCATCATTTTCAACCATTACCTTTACTGCATAAACCAAATTATCTCTATCATCCTTCACTTGAATTGACTTTGGAGTAAATTCAGCCTTAGAACTTATCCATGATACAATCCCCTTATATTCTTTTCTTTCTTCACCAAAATCAGCAAATACTTTTACTTCTTGATTGAGCTTAATCTGGGTTAATTGTGAAGAGGTAATATATATTCTTAGTATCATATTATCTATATCCGATACTTTAAAGATAGGTCTTCCCATTGCAGTTATCTCTCCTTGTTCTGAGTATTTCAACAAAACCCTTCCTTTTATTGGACTTTTAATCCTACACTTTTCTAACTGATCATTAATTTGCAAAACTTGCACTCTAAATGATGCCTCCTCGGAACTAATCGATTTATTCCCTTTCTCAAAAGAAGACTTCTGCGCTGACAATTGGCTTTCTGCTACAATAATATTTGAATTTATATCATCCAATTGTTTTTGATTGGCAGCATTTCTCTTTAATAGGGTTTCAACTCTTTGCTTCTCAATTTTCAACTTCCTAATTTGTTCTTCAAGTCCTGCTATTTGCTTATTAACATCTATAGCCCTTCCACCAATTGCTTCTATGGAATAAAGTAACTGTTGGCGTTTCAAATAGAGTTGCAATGTATCGATAAGTCCGTACTCTTGACCCTTTTCCAACTCTCGACCCTCTTCAATATTAAGTGAGAGTATCTTCCCATTAACCTCAGAAGAAACTATAATTTCCTTAGCCTCAAAAACTCCTGATGCATCAAAATCTTTTTCCCCTTTTGAACATGAGGCGAAGAATATCAGTATTGGTAATAATAATAATTTATTTTTCATCATCGCTATTTATTATATTATTGTATTTATAAATCGACATTAGTAACTGTGTCTTATGAACTATCATATTTTGGTTTGCAAGATCGAAAGCATTTACATCTTTTATATAATCACTAGTGCTAATTGTTCCGTTTTCAAGCTTATATTCTGAAGAGTTCTTTATCCTTTCTCTAAGTTCTATTATTTCTTTATCAGAAAAAACTAGCTTTTCTAGTCTTTGTATTTCCGATTTTTGAGTTTCTTGTTGAAGTTTTGTGTTTAAGATAAAGGCCGACTTATTGGAATTTATTAGTTCCTTATTAGTCTCTATTATCCTTTGATTATCCTTTCTGGTATAAAAACTACTTATATTCCATGATAGGCGAAGCCCAACTAATGCAAATAAATCAGGATCTTCTTTAAACATATTCAATGCTGGTTTACCATATCCTCCTTGTGCAAAAAATCCTAAATAAGGGTAAGATTGAGCATTAAGCATTTTATTTTTAAGATCTAATAAATTAATTTGTGATTCAAAAGCCATTAACTCTGGTCTCTTAATTTCATCTTTCAAATTACTAGTACTTAGATTAGGTTCTGAAAATTCTGAATCATATTTCAAATTCTCCCCAATTAATAATGAAAGAACCCTTATATATGATTTCTCCATTAGGTCAATTTCCACTATTCTTTGATTTATGTGTAGTTGCTCAACCCTTATTAAATCCAAATCAGATTCATTGGCTAGACCCCCTTCCATAAATGCTAAGATCTGGTTATAATTCCTCTCTAATTCTTTTTCCATTAGTTTGGCTTGGGATTTTTGCTCCTTAATACTTATTATTCCAAAATAAATATTGGCAATCCTATCTCTTAAAGTGTATAATTCAACTTCCAGAGATGCCTTCTTGGTTTCAAGTTCTGCTCTTATTTCTTCTTTCTTATTGGAAGTATAACCCCCATCCCATATCAATTGACTCAACTCCAACACCGCTTGATACTGATCCTTAGGCATTGTTGGCAAGTCTAAATCTATGGCAAAGGGAAATTCTATATCCAAAGAAGTAACATCGGATTGGTAACTTGCCTTTGCAGAAAGGTTAAATTGGGGTAAGTAGTTCTTGTTCGCATTATTAATTGAAAACTTAGAAGTCTTTTCCAAAATACCTGTATTGCGAAATGTTGGATAATTCTCCTTAGCTTTCTTTTGACAATACTCAATAGATATTTGCGAAAATGCCATATTTGAGGTAATGGAGAACAATAAAAATATTAAAACCTTTTTCATTATATAAATGATATTTATTTATTTTAGTCCTTAATAACTCTAATACTATTTAATATAGTAGTTACAATTTCGTGCTTCCTGTTTCCAAACATTACCTTAGTCATTTCTTCATCCATTGTATAAAATTGTTCAATAATTGGAAGGCTTAAGAAAGGGAATATATTAAGAGATGTTATATTAACCATTAAATCAAAGGCAGAGATATCTCTAATTCTGCCTGCTTTTATCTCTAGGGATAATTCCTTTTCCAAATTAATAATCAAATTAGGGATATTATCCTTATAGGTTTGACGAATCAATTCATTTGTTATTGGATTATTCTTTATCTCATTCAAGATAAACATTGGAAGCTTTGGGTTCTTAGCTATAGCATCGAAATGAGATTCAATTCTAATTTTAAGATTGTCCTCAAAGCTCAAACTATTGTCCTCTCTTATATCAAAAATAGACA
This sequence comes from Bacteroidales bacterium, assembly GCA_023227645.1. Taxonomy (GTDB): domain Bacteria; phylum Bacteroidota; class Bacteroidia; order Bacteroidales; family P3; genus UBA10566. Next base: position 7,154 of record JALNVJ010000036.1, read on the forward strand.
TTAAATACCGTAACTTATTCTCAAAGACCTTTTGGAATAAATTCGCCTTAGTCCTGTAGTAATAGTGTATTAAGGCTTGGTTACATCCCACTTTAAGGGCTATCTCTGTTGTTGAAACCCCATTAAATCCCTTTTCAGTAAATAATTCTTCTGCTGCATTAAGAATAGATAACTCCATTCCTTCTTTAAGCTTTGTCATTTTATAATAGTATCACTTAATAATTTGTTAATAGATTTGTTTAATAGCTCTATTAATACCGTGCAAAACTACATAATATTTTGGAACTACCAAATTTTTCGTGAAAATAATCGTAAATAAAGAAGGATATCTATTGTTTTATTGAATAATATTTTTTATATTTGCATAAGAAATTTCTTAGAACAAGGTTCTGAAATATTTTATCCAAAAGTTTTCATTTTAATTTACTTAAAAAAATGATGCACATCATTTGCACTCTGAAACAAAGAATCAGTAAATTTATATCAAGACCTATAAAAATTAAATCAAGGCTTAGGAAATTTATACACCGTTTTATTCTATTATTAATTGATTATATTATAATGGATATATAATTAATTGTAGGTTTCCAAAATTATAGGTTTGGATTTTTAGGTTATTCGTTTTTGGATAAAAAAATAGCACCTATCTTTTTTAAGTAGGTGCTATTAAATTATTAAGAGGAGCTAATTATTCAAAAAACTGAATAGCTTTTTTAATTATTTCAATTGCTTCTCTTAGCTCTGGTTCTGTAATAACCAATGGTGGAGCAAAACGAATTATATGTCCGTGAGTTGGTTTTGCAAGAACTCCCATATCACGCATCTTTACACATACATCCCAAGCTTCTTTTCCATTTTTTGGTCGAATTATTATTGCGTTTAACAATCCTTTTCCACGAACAAGTTCAATCATTTCCGATTTAAAGTTATTCATTTCGTCACGGAATATCTGACCTAAGTATTCTGATTTTTCGGCAAGCTTTTCTTCTTTAACAACTTCAAGAGCTGCAACTGCAACCTTTCCTGCTAAACAAAAACCTCCAAATGTTGAACCATGTTCGCCAGGTCCAATTGTTAACATTATATCATCATCTGCAAGAACTGCAGAAACTGGAATAACTCCTCCTGATAGTGCTTTTCCTAATATTATAATATCTGGACGTATTCCTTCGTGATCAGATGCAAGAAGCTTTCCTGTTCTTGCTATTCCAGTTTGAACTTCATCAGCAATAAACAATACATTATGTTTCTTACATAAATCATAGCAAGTCTTTAAATATCCATTATCTGGAACAAATACACCAGCTTCTCCTTGTATTGGCTCTACAAGGAAACCTGCAACTTTATCTCCATGTTTTTCTAAAACATCTTCTAATGCTTTAGAATCATTATAAGGTATTTGAATAAAACCTGGTGTATATGGTCCAAATTGACCATAAGAGTCTGGATCACTTGACATAGAAATAATGGAGATTGTTCTTCCATGAAAATTTCCTTCACAACAAATAATTATTGCTTCATTGTCTGGAATTCCCTTAACCTTATATCCCCAACGACGAGTAAGCTTTAGAGCGGTTTCGTCAGCCTCTGCTCCTGTGTTCATTGGAAGCACTTTGTCGTATCCAAAGTATTCGGTTATGTATTTTTCATAAGGACCTAAGCAATCATTATAAAATGCTCTTGAGGTAAGAGTTAGGGTTTGTGCCTGATCACAAAGAGCTTTCACAATCTTTGGGTGACAATGTCCTTGGTTAACTGCTGAGTATGCTGATAAGAAATCAAAGTATTTCTTTCCTTCAACATCCCATACAAAAGCGCCTTCTCCTTTTGCTAATACAACAGGGAGAGGGTGGTAGTTGTGAGCTCCATAGCGGTGCTCTAACTCGATAAATTCTTCTGATCTATTCATAGATAATAAAAGTATTAAATGATAAGTGCAAATATATACCAATTTAATATATAAGCAAAAATTATAGGAGATTATTTTCGTCCTATATTGCGGAGGGCTTTAAAGAATATATTCAAGTCTGTTTGCCATGAATAGTTTCGTGCATATAGCAAATCTAAACGGTGCAAAGTATTTGGCTCAACTATCTTATTGCTTAATGAGTCTTTTGTGCAAAGAATCCCTTTCTTAATTTTTGGTAAAATCTTATTATCTTTAAGGTCTTGATTGGAGTATCCAACCCAAGTTCTTTGGGAAAATAGGACTAAAAATATATTTCTCCATAAACCAAAAGGTTGTTTAATAAATAAAAATAGTATTGGAGAGAGGGCTAAAACAAATAATGACAAGAAAATATCTAACAACCTCTTCTCTCTCCTACTGTCTTGGTTGGAAATGGAATTAAGAGAAACTACGTATAGGTCAGTTGGAGTATTTATTGTATTAGATCCAATAATAAAATCGGTTTCTGGAGGTGCAATAATAAAATGAACATTTGAAGATTGTAGCTCTGCCATCATAGAAATAATGGTCTGTTGGCTTAGAGTTTTAGCACAAAATATTAGTTCATTAATCTTATAAATCTTAATTATCTCTTTAATCTGAGAGCTATTACCAATAAAATTCGGATTAGTGTTTGCCGTTTCTTCTTCTTCTACTAAACCAATAAATTCGGCTTGTACATCAGTTGTTCTCAGTAATTGAGCAACCCTAACAGCTTCTATATCATCACCAATAATTGCATAACGTTTGGTTTGACTTATTTTCAGTGACCACGAACCTGTTGAGATATAGGTATAGATAAAGCGGATAAAAATTATTATAAATAAGGATAGCACTGCACCAAGTAAGACCAATGCCCTTGAGTATCTTAGATAATCAGGGAGAAGTGAATAGAAGACAAGAATTGTTATCATCCCAAAGAATACACCAGAAATTATCTTGGGGACTCGAACTGGTTTTGAATATCCTCCTGAGAGATAAATTGAAAATAACCATACAAATATATAAATTGGCACAACTAAATGTATGTATTGAGGGGGATAATAGTTAGCGTTATCCCAAATATTATTACTCCACCATCCAACTAAAAGAAAATAAGATAGATAAACAAAAACAAAGTCTAGGGCAGGTAGGAATAGCTTATTAAATATCCTTGTAAAAAAAGAGAATGTTGCCCTCAGCCATATTGCAATCTTAATAAACTTAGAAAAAAGATTAGTTTGCTTGGTTGTGAGGTGTTTTTGTGCAAAGATTGCCATTGCATTATAGAAAGTATAGACGTAGTTTACAGAAGCTTTCTTTGTACTCTCTCCTTTATAATGTATTATTCTTGCCTCTGGGAAATAATAGTTTTTATAACCGCCTTGTGTTATTCTGTATGAGAGATCTATATCTTCACCATACATAAAATAATCCTCGTCCAAAATTCCAACCTTATCCAAACATTCTTTCTTTAAAAGCATATAGGCTCCTGCCAAAACATCAACCACATTGGTCTTGTCTTCTGGCAAATGTCCCATATAATATCCTGCATAGCGTTTTGAGGTTGGGAAGAGCTTTGTTAGACCACTCATTTTGCAAAAAGAAACCCATGGACTGGGGAATCCTCTCTTCGATTCTGGTAAATACCTCCCTCTACCATCAATCATCTTAACTCCCAAGCCACCACAATCGGGGTGAAAGTCCATAAAGTCAATACATTTCTCAAAAGTATCTTCCTCAACAACTGTATCTGGATTAAGAAGCAAAACATACTCCCCTTTTGCTATACGAATAGCTTGATTATTTGCCTTAGAAAAACCAACATTATCTTTATTGGCAATAAGAATCACCTCTGGAAACTTTTCCTTTAGCATTATATTAGAATCATCCACAGAGTTGTTGTCAACAACAAATACCTCTGCATCAATATCCTTGCAAGCATTCCGAACAGAATACAAGCAATGTTCTAGAAAATAAGCTACATTATAATTAACAATTATAATAGAAAGTTTCATCATTCAATAGTTTAGTTTGCAAAGATAGAATTAAAAACGA
>JALNVJ010000037.1 GCA_023227645.1 Bacteroidales bacterium
AATAAAATTTGGAATTTTAGGAATGGTTAAAGCAAAATATAGTATATTTGTAACTTTATTATTTTATTTTAATGAAGCTAACTAAATCAATACGTTTTAATTTTTTTTATAAGCAGTTCCTGATTTGGAGATTAAAGAATGTATCTGAGTCACAGTATATGATTTTTATGTCCTTATTAGTGGGCTTATCATGTGGGATGGCCTCGGTTGTTCTTAAAAACACTGTTCATTATACTTATCTTTTTATTACAGATACTAAGTGGTTTGCCGTCGATCGTTCAAATTTCTTATTCCTTATCTATCCTATGGTGGGTATTACTATCACGGTTCTTATATTGAAATACTTTATTAAGGATGATATAAGCCATGGAGTTAGTAAGGTTTTGTATGCAATTAGTAGGAAAAAAGGACGTATAAAGCCTCATAATACCTATAGTTCAATTCTTACCTCTTCAATAACTGTTGCTTTTGGTGGTAGTGTTGGATTGGAAGCTCCTATTGTTTTAACTGGAAGTGCTTTAGGTTCTTCTCTTGGAAGGATAGGAAGGTTGAGCGAAAAGAATATGATTACTCTTGTTGGTTGTGGTGCTGCAGGTGCAATTTCGGGTGTTTTTAAGGCTCCTATTGCAGGTATTCTTTTTGTTTTTGAAGTTCTTATGTTGAATTTAACAATGACTACTGCTATTCCTTTGCTTATTTCTGCAGTAACATCTTCAATGATTTCTTATTTTTTCTTAGGTAAAGGAGTTTTGTTTACATATGATGTTTCCTCTAGTTTTGAGTTAATAAAAATACCAGGTTTTATATTCTTAGGAATTATTGCAGGTTTTATTTCTTTATATTTCCTTAGATCTACCAAGTTTATAGCTAAGAGATTTAAGAAAATGGTTCTTTGGCGGAGAGTTGTTATTGGGGGATTGATATTAGGGATTCTGATTTTTCTATTTCCACCTCTTTTTGGGGAAGGTTACACTGCTTTAAGTGTTTTATTAGATTCGGATACCAATACTTTGTTTAATAATACTATGTTCTATCAGTATAGGGAAAATCAATGGATGTTATTAGGGACTCTTTTAGCAATAATTATGCTTAAATCCATTGCAACTGCTGTAACAACTTCAGCAGGAGGGGTAGGGGGAACATTTGCACCTTCTCTTTTTATTGGAGGATTTACTGGTTTCTTTGTTGGAAGGTTGATTAATATGTCAGGTCTTATTCTTGTTGAAGAAAGTAATTTTGCTTTGGTTGGTATGGCTGCTGTTATGTCGGGTGTTATGCACTCTCCTCTTTCTGCAACTTTCCTAATTGCTGAGATAACGGGAGGATATGATTTGTTTGCACCTCTACTTATTGCAACAACAATATCTTATATTGTTGTTAAGCCTCTAAATAAATATTCTATTTATGCTGAAGAATTGGCATTAGAAGGTAATCTAATGACTCACGATAAGGATAAGTCTGCACTCCAATCTATAGATAAAAAGAAACTGATAGAAACGAATTTTATACCACTTCTCTATGATGCTTCTCTAAGAGATATTGTTGATGCTGTTCAAAAATCAACACGTAGTTTTTTCCCAATAGTAGATAAGGATAATAATTTTTTAGGAATAGTTCTTATAAATGATATTAGAAAGCTTTTATTTAAGCCAGAGTATTATGATGTGTATGGGGTTAAAGATTTTGTTCATTATTCTAAATACTTTATTGTCGATATATCAGACCCATTAGAGGACGTTGTTTGTAAATTTAAAGGAGCAGACAGATACACAATTGCTGTTGTTGATAAAGGAAAGTATGTAGGTTTTATGTCGAGAGCAAATGTATTTGCTGAGTATAGGAAATATGTTAGCGCTTTTTCTGAGGAATAAAGATTATGAAAGAAAAATTAAAGATAGGAGTTGTTGGTGCCACAGGTTTAGTAGGAAGAATGATTTTAAAGGTATTGGAAGAAAGAGGGTTTTCCAATGATGATATTATTGTTGTTGCATCTCATAAAAATATTGGTAAGGAAATTTCTTTTGCATCAAGAATACTAACCATTAGTAGCATTGAAGAAGCAATTAATGCAAAATGTGATTATGTGATTTTTTCAGCAGGAGGAAATGTTTCAAAGATTTATGCACCATTATTTGCGGATAATGGAGCTATTGTAATTGATAATTCTTCGGTTTGGAGAATGTATAAGAATGTTCCTTTGGTTGTTCCTGAAATAAACCCAGAATCAATTAAGGATAGTAAAATTATTGCTAATCCCAATTGTTCAACAATTCAAATGGTTTTGGCTCTAGCGCCATTACATTGGAAGTATAAAATAAAAAGAATTGTTGTTTCAACCTATCAAAGTATCACTGGAACAGGAGTAAAAGCGGTTAATCAATTGGCAATGGAAGAAAGAAATGAAGAGGTTGAAATGGTTTATCCTTATCAAATACATCATAATCTCTTTCCTCATGGAGGTGATTTTATGGAAGATGGTTATACAACGGAGGAGAAGAAGTTGGTGGATGAGACAAGAAAGATATTTTCAGATAATTCAATACAAGTTAGCGCAACTGTCGTTCGTGTACCTGTTCTTGGTGGACATTCTGAAAGTGTGAATGTTGAATTTGAAAAGGAATTCGATATTAAGGATATCATTAATTGCTTAGAAAATATGGAAGGTATAGAAGTTATTGATAATCCAAACAAAAACTTCTACCCAATGCCTCTTTATTCTGAAGGCAAGGATGAAGTCTTTGTAGGTAGGATTAGAAGGGATTTATCTCAACCAAAGACTTTAAATCTTTGGATAGTTTCTGATAATTTAAGAAAGGGAGCAGCAACAAATGCAGTGCAAATACTCCAATATTTGTCCCAACAAAAAAATAAAAAAGCTTAAATATTAATTATTCTTTTTGTGGTACTATTAATACTGGAACTTTTGAATGTAGAGATATGTATTGTGAAATACTACCCATAAAGAATATACCTAAACCTGATTTTCCATGAAGTCCAATTATTATTAGGTCAGCTTCCCATTTTTCTGCTATATCAAGTATTAGTTCTCTTGGGTGTCCTTCTGGGGTAAATCTTGTTGTTTTATGATCTTTACCAAAGTTTTTAATTAATTTATCAATCGCTTTATTAGCATTTTCTTTTGATTCCACAATTGATTCTTTAATGAAAAGTCCTAATTCAGGGTTGATCATGTCGTAGTTTCTAATAACTGTTGATAAATCTATTGCATACACTATGCCTACTTCTGCATTTAATTGGTCTGCAAGTTCAAATCCTTTTTCAGCAACATTGGTTGAGTTTTCTCTGTCATCTATTGCGATTAATATTTTCTTGTAGTTCATAATAATAATAATTAAGGGTTAATAATAAGTTTTATATCATATTTATTTTTACCTATGATTTTCAACAAAGATAAGGATTTTTTCTCTAATTGTCAAGGATAAAGATCTTTTTCTTTAATTTATGGTCTATATTTTGTAAATTTGCATTTCTGAATAATAGATTATTGAATTATGAAATTAATAAAGAAGATACTTGTAGTTTTGCTTGTTTTTATTGCAATTATTATTGGAATCTATGCATATTTTGGAGGATTTAACAAAATTGAATTCAAAGAAGTAGAAATAGGTGAAGAGGTTGTAGTGTATAGAGAAATGATTGGTTCTTATAATAAGAGTGGTGATTTAATGAAATTAGTTTGTGAGGAATTAGAAAAGGATTATGGAGTTGATGCATCTATTGGTATTGGTATTTATTATGATAATCCAGATATGGTTGAAGCCGAAAAACTACGTTCAGAAATAGGTAGCATTATTATTACTGATGATAATAATAAAATTGAAGAATTGAAAAAGGTATTCTCAGTAAAAACTCTTCCGAAACAAGAATACTTATCAGTTGAATTACCTTTAAAGGGATTCTTCTCAATTATGATAGGAGCATTTAAGGTTTATCCACAAATAGAAGAGTATTTAAATGAAAATGGTTATAGCAATAAAGTACCTATTATGGAAATATACGATAATAAAAAGAATATAATAACTTATAGGACTATATTGGTTAAACAATAGTATTGTTTTTTTTTAATTATTATTCTGAATAGGTATTTAAAATTTGATCTAATAAATTTTCTATCTCAGAATAGAGAACTGAAGTAACAAGTTGTAGTCTATATGGTTTGAAATTAGCTAACCCTTTAAAATAACCAGAATAGTTTTTTCTCATTTCAAAGATAGCGTGTTTTTCTCCCCTAAGTTCTACTAATCCATCAAGATGAGCCTTACAAATTTCCACCTTTTCCCAAATTGGAATAATAGAAGGAGTTTCCCCTCTTAATATTTCTTTGCATTCTTGAAAAATAAAAGGATTTCCTATAGTTGCTCTACCTATCAAAATTCCATCAACACCATAGCGATTCTTAAATTCAATCATTTTCTCTGCACTATCAATATCTCCATTGCCAAAAACAGGTATGCTCATTCTTGGATTATTCTTTACCTCTCCAATAAGTGACCAATCAGCTTCACCCTTATACATTTGGGCTCTTGTTCTTCCGTGAATACTTATTGCTTGTATTCCCACATCCTGTAATCTTTCTGCAATTTCTACAATAGGCTTTGAATCCTCTGAATACCCCAACCTAGTCTTAACAGTAACAGGCACGCTACTTGCATCCACAACGGCTTTGGTCAGTTCAATCATTTTAGGAATATCATTCATTATTCCACTTCCACTACCTTTTCCTGCAACCTTCTTAACAGGACAGCCCCAATTAATATCTATAAAATCTGGATTTTCTTTTTCAGCAATAGAAACAGCCTTAATCAAACTATCAGCGTTGTTTCCAAAGATTTGAATTCCTAGAGGTCTTTCCTCCTTGTCAAAATTCATTTTTATAATACTATCCTTAACATCTCTTGCTAGGGCATCAGAAGCTATGAATTCTGTAACCAATATATCTGCTCCATATTTCTTACATATTTTACGGAAAGGCTTATTGGTTATAGCCTCCATTGGAGAAAGAATTAAAGAAAATTCGGGTATTAAATCTCTAAACAAGTTATTGCTTTTATTAGTTGTTAATTATTATAATCGATCTTTTCCTTTAGATTTAATATCTTGATCGGGATTATACGGTTTGTTTTTATAGGTCTTAATTAATTCCTTTATAACAAAATATAAAAGAAAGCCTGTAATTAATACAACTAATGTTATTATTATAAATGATTTCATTTCTCAAGTGGTTTTTCTGTCTATAAAACGAAACAAAGATAGTAAAAGTTTTCTTTACAGTAAATAAATGTTTAATTTTGCTCAAATAATACTAGATAATAATGATAAAGAAGACTAAAATAATCGATTATTTCCAAGCAAATATCTCTGAACTCTCTGAGGATGCTAAAGAACTTGTTTTTGAAGCTCAGAGAGCAATAAAAACTGCTTATTCTCCATATTCTGAATTTTCCGTAGGTTCAGCTCTTCTCCTTGATAATGGATTATTTATTAAAGGATCTAATCAAGAAAATGCAGCCTATCCCTCAGGATTATGCGGAGAAAGAGTTGCGCTATTTGCTTGGGGCGCCAATAATAGTGAAAACAAAGTTGTTGCAATTGCTATTTCTGCACAAAACAAAGAAGGTGAGTTTGCTTTAGCTTATCCATGTGGAGCTTGTTTGCAAGTTATGGTTGAAACAGAAAGTAGAACAAAAGAAAAATTAAAAATCATTGTTCAAATTAATGACCAAGAAGTTCAAGTGTTTAATGGTGTTGAGTGCTTAATGCCTTTTTCGTTTAGCCTTTAAGATGTTTGATATCTTTATTTTCTAAAAGTTCAAAAGGAAGGAAGCTTGATACAAAATAGTTATTATGTTCAATTGCTTTTGTTGTAAATGAAATGATTGGAATATCGCTTTCTTTTAGTATTTTTTGAGCAACAGCTCCTATATAATTATCAATAACTCCTAATTCTTGATGGGTCATAATCATTAACAAATCTCCATCAACTTTATTGGCGTGATCAAGAATTACTTTATGAACTGGGGTGTCTGATTTCTCATATAGCGTAGTAGTGCAGTTGATGCCCTCTTGTTCTATAATATATTTAGCCCTAATCAGTTTAGCATTTAATCGGCTGTTTTTTGATGAAATTCCTCCTGAAAGAACTCCAATAACATGAATACTTGCTTTATAGTATTTAGCCCAAGAAAGTGCTTTTATTACCTTTTCAAGAGTTTGTTTTGTTAGGTCAATAGGTAAGACAATATTCTTAAACCCTTTTTCATTAATCATTTTTGCAGACACTGTAATAACAGGGCATGGTGATTCGCTAACAATTTGCATAGTGCTAGCTCCAAAAATATTGAAATCCATTTTTGATTCATCCATCTTACCCATAATAATATATTGTGCCTTTAATATATTAGCTTGTTCTAAGATAACATCAATTGGATTTCCTTGCTCAATAATAGTGATTACCCTTACTCCCGTTTCTTTTTTTGTTTCAGTTGCAATTTTTTTAAGCTTGGCAGTAACCTCTCTTTGTATTCTTCTATTGTCTTTTTCACTCTTAAATAGTTGGGAAAAGAAGTCGCCTTTTCTAATAACCGATAATAGATAAATTTCTCCTTTTAAGTATTTTGTTATAGTTATAGCTTCTCTAAGTGCTGAAACTGACTTGGGTCCAAAATCATAAGGGACTAAAACTGCTGACTTTTTGATTATCTTTGTTGGCATATTCAATTCTGTTTTTAAAAGATTATAGTTTTTATTCTGATACAAAAATACAAATTATATTATTTTCTTCCATATAAATGATGGAATAATGTACATAAATAGTGAAATTAATCCCCAATAGCCAGGAATAAATGTTTTCTTTTTTCCTTTTTCAATGGCTTTAAATAGAAGTTTCCCTCCCTTATCAAGATTGGTCATTAGGGGATAATGAAACTTTACCATATCTGTTTTAATAAATCCAGGCATTACTGTGGTTACTCTAATATTATATTTATTCTTCTCAGCCAATTGTCTTATTGCTTTCAAATACATAATATTATAACGTTTAGTAGCAGAATAAGCAGGACATCTGGATAAGGTTCTCTCGCCTGCAACCGAAGCAACTCCAACAATATGGCCACTTCCTCTTTTTGCAAAATAATGATAGGCAACATTTACTAACTGAGTAAAGCCATAAACATTTACCTCCACAGTTTGCATCTCCTTTTCAAAATCCAATTTTTTATTTATATAACCTACACCAGAGCAGTAAACAAACACATCCATCCCTCCCATTTCTTCAATAAGGCTAATTAGTTCATCTTTTGCCTGAGGTTTTCTTGTGTCAATCTTTTTTATAAAAACATTTTTTGGATTTATTGCTCTTATCTCTTCCAATAAGTTTTCTCTTCTTCCTCCAATTCCAACAATGTTGCCTGCCCTAATATGATGTTGGGCTAACTCCTTGCCCAATCCTGAGCTTGCACCAATTATTATTATCCTTTTCATATAAGATTTATAGTTTAATGTCCTTAATCATTATTGTTGTGTATTTGATTAAATGGCATTCTATTTAAGATTGAACGTCCTAATGTTATCTCGTCTGCAAATTCGATATTATCGCCAATTGCAATTCCTCTTGCAATAGCAGATATTTTTATATCAAATCCTTGTAATAGTTTATTGATATAAAATCCTGTTGTATCACCTTCCATTGTTGTTGGGAGAGCAAGAATGATTTCTTCAATAGGGTTTTTATTAACCCTTTCAATTAGTTGATTTATTGTTAGATCGGAAATACCAATGCCTTCAATAGGAGAAATAACTCCCCCAAGAACATGGTAAACTCCTTTGTATTGGTTGGTGTTTTCAATTGCAAGAATATCTCTTATGTTTTCAACAACACAAATTTGATTATGATTTCTTTTGTCTTGAGAACATATAGAACAAATATCATTATCGGAAAGAGAATAGCATATATTACAATATTTAATTTCTGTCCTCATCTTAATAATTGCGTTGGCTAGGTTTTCTGTTGTTTGGTTTGGCTGTTTGATTAGATAAAGAGCAAGCCTTAGTGCTGACCTTTTCCCAACTCCTGGAAGTCGTGACAATTCATTAACAGCATTTTCAACCAAAGAAGAAGGGTATTCCATATATTAAATTAGCTATGTTTGAAAAATTATAATTACTTTTGCGTATTATTATTGATAAAATTCTTTACAAATATACAAATCTTTTCTGATTTATGGACCAAATCATATTCTGGGTATTTGTTACCTACACTCTAATCCTCTTTCTAATAACATATCTAACATCACGAAAAGCAAATAATCAATCCTTTTACTCAGGCAATAAGCGTTCGCCTTGGTTTGTTGTTGCCTATGGAATGATTGGAGCTTCACTCTCAGGAGTAACTTTTATGAGTGTCCCTGGTTGGGTTGATGAACGCTCGTTTACCTATATGCTAACAGTATTTGGCTTTTTCTTGGGCTATATGGTTATTGTATTTGTGTTGATGCCTACCTATTATAAGCTAAATCTAATATCCATTTACCAATACCTTGAAACCCGCTTTGGTAAGTTTTCACATAAGACAGGCTCGTTCTATTTCTTGCTTTCCAGAACCTTAGGAGCTTCTCTAAGAATGTTTATTGTTATTATTGTTCTCCAAAAATTTGTATTTTCTTATTGGGGAGTACCTTTTGAACTTACTGTTGTCCTCTTCCTCTTTCTTATCCTACTCTTTACATTAAAGGGAGGTATTAAAACGATTATTTGGACTGATACCCTACAAACAACATTTATGTTAACAGCCTTGGTTATGTGTTTTGTTATGGTAGCTCAAGCAATGAATATGACAACAGGACAGATGTTCTCTGTGATTTGGAAAAGTGATTATACCACAATATTTGTAACCGATGCTTCAAGCCGACTATGCTGGTGGAAACAAATACTTGGAGGAATGTTTATATCTATTTCAATGACAGGACTCGATCAAGAGATGATGCAGAAGAATTTAAGCTGTAAGAATATAAAATCAGCTCAAAAGAATATGATAACCTTTAGTATAACCCTATTCTTTGTAAATTTTCTCTTCCTCCTTCTTGGAGCTGCTCTATATATTTATGCAAATAAAATGGGTATTGATACTATGGGCGACAGTCTTTTTCCAACCATAGCAATTCAGCACCTTAGTCCATTTGCAGCAGTAATATTTATAATAGGTCTTATCTCGGCTCTCTTCCCTTCAGCCGACGGAGCATTGACCTCACTCACAACAGCATTTTCAATAGACTTCCTTAACCTTGACAAAAGAGAAGATTATACGGAAAAGAAGAAAACTAAGGTTAGGCATATTGTCCATGCATTCTTCGCATTACTATTTGTAGGAGTAATAATATTCTACTACCACTATCAAGACCAACACCTAATAGATATACTCTACCAAGTGGCAAGCATAACCTATGGACCACTTTTAGGGCTATTTGCTTTTGGATTACTAACAAAGAGAAGGGTGAAAGATAAATTTGTTCCAATTGTTTCAATTCTCTCACCAGTAATATGCTTTATCCTCAACCTCAATTCACAGTCTTGGTTCAATTATAGCTTCGACTTCGAACTCCTTGTTCTTAACGGCCTGCTAACCTTTTTAGGCTTGCTAATAATCAGCCATAAAGCAGAAACAATTAATTAAAACCCTATTTCATATCTTCTGCATTGACAATGTAGATTAGTTACATTGTCAATGTAGCATTATTAAAACGAAGATTGAGGAAATTAAGACTTGAAATAAAGTTTTTCTCTATTTAAGTGTAGGAGTCTTTTCTTTTTTTAGTGTTATTCTTAGCATTATTAGGCTAATAATTGCTGCAGATATTGATGCGATAAGTATAGCTATTTTGGCATTATTTTGTATCTCTGGATTTTTAAATGCTAATAAGGTGATGAATATTGACATAGTGAATCCAATCCCTCCTAAGAATCCAACCGAAAGTATATGTTTGAAGTTTAGTCCACTTGGCAGTTTAAATACTTTAGCCCTAACTCCAATCCAAGAGAATAGGAAAATACCTATAGGTTTTCCAAATAGGAGTCCTATAATAATACCTATACTATAGGGTTCTGAAATAACATCTCCAAAATTTCCATTAATGTTTATTGCTGTGTTTGCTAGTGCAAATAATGGGATAATAAAGTAAAATACTGGTATATGTAGGAAGTCTTCAAGTAGGGTTGAGCAGGAGAGGGTTTTTTTTCTGCTAAATGGGATGGTAAAGGCTAGCAATATTCCTGCTATTGTTGGATGAATTCCTGAAAGATAAACAAAGTACCACATAATTATTCCTCCAATTATAAAAGGTATTAGGTTTCGAACTTTCTTGTAGTTGAGAAAAAGTAGAATTAGGAATATTCCGAGTGCAATTAATATATTTGATATTATTAGTTCATTAGAATAAAAGATTGCAATAATTAGAATTGCTCCTAAGTCATCGAAAATTGCAAGTGCTATAAGAAATATCTTTAGAGATACAGGAACTCTTTTGCCTAGTAATGATAATATGCCAATTGCAAATGCAATATCGGTTGCCATAACTATTCCAAAGCCAGAGGAAAAGCCTGATGTGCTGTTGAAAAATAAGTAAAATAATGCAGGAACCAGCATCCCTCCAATTGCAGCAAAAAGGGGTAACAAAGCATCTTTAATATTAGAAAGCTCACCCACATATAGCTCTCTTTCAAGTTCAAGTCCAATTAGTAGAAAGAAGATACTCATCAAAACATCGTTAACCCAAAAATGCAAATCTCTTCCTAAGAAATTTGTATGCCACATATCAATATAGCTATTTCCTAATGTTGAGTTGGCAATTGTTAGTGATAGTATGGTTGTTGCAATTAATAAAAGACCTGCGATCTTATTGCTATGGAAAAAATAATTGAGTAAATTTTTTATTTTCATTTTATCATAACGTAAATAAGTGATATTTTGTTTTACATGTATCTTAAGAACGTTGTAAAATCCAATGCACTCTTTAAAAAAGTTTTTATGTATCTTTGAGGACAGATTAGTGCTCTGAGTTTAGATCTATACTTTCCCTTTTACACAAAATATTGTACAGTCCC
>JALNVJ010000038.1 GCA_023227645.1 Bacteroidales bacterium
AGAACTTTAACCTTATGTCCATTATTTATAAGCCCCATTGTTAGACTATGCATCCCCATCGACCCTCCATCAACGGCAGGGAAAGGAGGTTTGTAGCAGAGTTGTAATATCTTCATTATTTGTTTTTGTTTCTAAATAACTTGTTTCTAAACATCTTTATCTTCTTTACCCATTCTTCAGAACTCATTAGTGAGGAGTCGGTTGTTGCTTTCATGGTTAGGAAGAGGCCAATTACTAAGAATAAGAGAGAGGCAATCCACATGCCAAAAGCACTTGATAGAACTCCTTCAATAGTTGCCTTTTCAGCAATCATTCCCACAACATAATAGAAGATAAAACTAAGAACTGAAATAACAACTGGCATTCCCAGGCCTCCTTTTCGAATAATGGCACCTAAAGGAGCACCAATAAAGAATAAAATTATACAAGCTGCAGACAAGGTAAACTTCCTATGCCATTCGTTCTTATGACGAATAATAAACTCACTATCCCCGCTCTTTTTGGAGTCGAGCATCTTGATATCTGTTTCTATATAATGTAGCTTTTGGGCTGCGTCATTATTAATTTTTTTCTTCTCCTCCATGGTCAAGACCTGATAATCTTTATAGAATGAGAAATTAAAATTAGTATCAATCTTGGTTTTTATAGAGTCAGTTTTGTTTTGTAATATAAGTTGTTTCTTAATTCCTTTAATAATGGATAGATTAAAGTTGTCGTTTTCGGCTCTTAATAGCTTAATGCTTTTGTTTAGATTGGTTATATTCATCATCTTATAATGATTAGAATATCTATCGTTGTCGGTGGCTTGGAATGCAAAGTCGGAGATATCGAAACGGATTATTTGTTCTTTGAAATTTAAACGAACCAAAGGGTTCTTATAATAATTCTCTTGGTCGTAGGTCTCGTCGTAGGAATATCCATCAAAGAGATTAAAAACAAGTGTGTTGCCGTTGTCCTCGCTATACATTTGACCTTTTTTTGCAACAGTAATACTAACATTGCCCAATTCCTTACTGTGGTCGTAAATCATTATATCGGATAGGTTTTCCCCAGTCTTGTCTTTTCCTCCAACCCTAATAACATATCTATCTATATCGGAATAATATTCATTAGGTCTAATATTAATTGTGGGTTTCTTGGTATTGATCTCATACATTAATGTCCTCATTTTCTTTTCAGCAATAGGCATAAAATTATTGGAAAAGAAGAAAGCAAAAACAGATAATATGGAAACAACAATAATTAATGGGCGGATTATCCTCCAAAGAGAAATGCCTGCCGACTTCATTGCTACAAGCTCGTACCTTTCTCCAAAATTACCTAGGGTCATAATGGAAGCCAGTAAAACAGCAAGTGGAAGAGCCATAGGAACAAGGGTAACTAATATATACCAAAGAAGTTGAATAATAATAATGGTATCCAAACCCTTACCTATCATCTTTTCAATTATCTTCCATAGAAATTGAAGAAGAAGTACAAATTCAGAAATTGAAAATGTAAGTAGAAGAGGTCCTAAGAAAGATTTTATAATGAGTACATCAAGTTTCTTCACAATCAAAAATAAGCAATTAAAACACAAAAGTACGAAGATTTCACCTTTTATTTGTATTTTTGCTTTCAAATTAAACAAAATAATGAATATTATATGAAAAGGACAATTATGTTTACAGCAATAATAGCATGCCTTATTGCCATTCCAAATGGGGCAAAGGCACAAAGTGAAACCCAAAAAGAGCCCGCTTTCAAATATGTAATTGATGAGTTTGCTGATATAAAAGTTATGCGTTATCAAATTCCTAATTGGGATAATTTAACTTTAGGACAACAAGAATACCTATACTATTTGTCAGAAGCTTCAAAATGTGGTAGGGATATTCTATGGGATCAGCATTATAAATATAACCTTACTGTTAGAAAAACTTTAGAAAATATATTGGCTACATATAGCGGAAAACGTGAATCAGAAGAATGGGATAACTTCGAGGTATATGCAAAGAGGGTATTCTTTAGTAATGGAATTCATCATCACTATGCAGAAGATAAAATTATGCCAACCTTCTCAAAGTTGTATTTCCAAAGTCTAATAACTTCTTCCACTTCAAAATCTTTCCCAACTAATAAGGGAGAGAAATTATCAAATTTCTCAGAAAGGATAACAGATATTATTTTTAGTGCAAAGGTTGCACCAATTAGGAAAGAAAGTGATAATACAAAGGATATAGTTTTGTCTTCAGCAGTTAATTTCTATGAAGGACTAACAAGGGCAGAGGTTGAGAAATATTATTCCGAAAAAACAAGTCCAGATCAAAACCGCCCTTTATCTTATGGTCTAAACTCTAAGCTTATTAAAGAAGGTGGTAAGATTTCCGAAAAGACCTATAAGTTAGGAGGAATGTATTCAGGTGCAATAAAAGAAATTCTTTATTGGTTAGAAAAAGCAGCTAAGGTTGCAGAAAATGATAATCAAAGAGTATATATTGGTCTTCTTGTTAAGTATTATAAAACAGGAGATTTAAAAATATGGGACGATTATAATGTTGCTTGGGCAAGAGATATTGAATCACAATGTGATTTTGTAAATGGATTTATTGAAAACTATACCGACCCACTTGGAATGAAATCATCATGGGAAGCATTAGTTAATTTCAAGGATATGGAAGCAACTAAGCGTACTGAAATAATAAGTAGCAATGCACAGTGGTTTGAAGATAGATCACCTGTTGCAGCAGAATATAAGAAGAATGAAGTAAAAGGAGTTTCGGCAAAGGTAATTAATGCAGTTATGTTGGGAGGAGATTGTTACCCAACACCACCAATTGGAATTAATCTACCAAATGCAGATTGGATTAGAAAAGAATTTGGTTCTAAATCTGTAACCATTGCTAATCTATCTTCAGCTTATGATTTAGCATCTATGGAATCTCCAAAAAGTGCATTACAAGAATTTTCAGCAAATAAAGAAGAAATTGAGTTAGCAAAGAGATACGGTTCGTTAGCAGGAGACCTACATACCGACTTGCACGAATGTCTTGGACATGGCTCTGGGCAATTGCTTGAGGGAACAAATCCAGGCGCATTAGCTGATTACTCATCCTCACTTGAAGAAGCAAGAGCTGATCTATTTGCTCTATATTATATGATGGACCCATACCTAATTGAAATAGGATTAATCCCAGACCTTGGAGTTGGAAGAGCAGAGTATGATTCTTATTTACGTAATGGACTACTAACTCAATATGCAAGGATAGAGTTTGGTAAAACAGTAAATCAAGCTCATATGCAGGCAAGAAAACTAATTTCAACTTATGCTTATGAAAGAGGAAAAGAAAGTGGAGCAATTGTAAAATTCCAAAAGAATGGGAAGACCTATTTCCAAATAAAAGATCATGACGAAGTGAGAAAGATATTTGGAGAACTTCTTGCAATCATTCAAGATATTAAATCACGAGGTGATTACCAAGCAGGTAAAGAATTGATTGAAAAATATGCTGTTCATATTGATCCCGTATTACACCAAGAAATAATAGATCGTTATAGGAAGTTAAATATCAAACCTTATGGTGGCTTTGTTAATCCAGAAATAACACCAGTAGCTAATAAAGAAGGTAAAATTATTAAATATAAAGTAACCTACCCAACTGATTTCCTAAAACAACAACTTCAATACGGAAAGAACTATTCATTCCTTCCAACAATTAATTAAGGAAAAGAAACTCTTGATATTATTATAAAAAAGACGGTGATTTTAATTTCTCACCGTCTTTCTTTTATTTATGGCAAATTGAAGACTATGCTCAAACCGTTGGTTGAGTAGGAGGCTATATTGTCGCAGTTGGTTTGGTCTGATTTCCCGAAATCAATTATATTCATTGCTTCTCTCTGTGTTTTTAGGTCCTTATAGTTTAGTTTTATATTGCCAGAAACTAACCAAAAACAATTTCTATTATAAGAGAAATAAGCTAAGCCTTCATTTGTTGGACCAACCATTTCTGCATCCCATTCCCAGTTATTATTATTATCTGATGCGCTTCCTCCACTTTCTATTGTATTATTGGTTTTGTCGTCACTATATTCTGGGGTTTCAAATCCACTAATATAATAGGTGTATCTTTGGCTTGATAATCGGATGTCTCCTAAGGGTGTTGAGAAATAAGCAGAGTCGCAGGTTATGGATTGGGTTGGGTAATTGGTGTTTTCAAATTTTTTGGTTATGCCTTCATTTCTTATTACTAATCTTAGGTTGGAATTGCAGGCTGAAACAAATGCTTGATTTTCTCCATTAATATAGTTTGGTGTATGGGTTGCCATATAGTAGTTTTGAACGTCTGCTTCGATTGTTGATAGGGAGTCTTTCCAATGAGATGATACCCTTGCTATTATTTTTCCACTCCTATATCTATTATCGTATCCTTGGGTGGTGTCTGTTCCGAAATCAAGGGTGATTATCATTGGATAGGGGTTTGTTTGGTTTGGATCTGCTTTTTCTCTTGTAATAATTGGATATGTTATTCCATTATTATAAAAAACTTGGTCATCATCAATTGCTAATTCAATTATATGGGTGATATTTGAAATTGCCATTTCTGCTGATGAAACTCCTTCTTGTATCTTAAAAATATCTTTTGAAGAATAGGTGCCTGTTTGGTTTGTAATAGGGTCTTCCTCTTTGCAAGAGAAAACAAATACTAGGAGTGAGAGGGTTAATAATAATGCTGACTTTTTCATAATTCTCAAAATATTTAATGGGCTAATAGGAAGCAAAATTAATATTTTTCTCCAAATATTTGGTAGTTAGAAGAAAATTTCGGAATTTTGCACTCCGTTTAAAAAAAGAATATACAATAAAAATATAAATAGCCATGTCTAAGATTTGTGAAATAACAGGAAAAAAAGTAATGTCAGGACATAAAGTTTCTCACTCTAATATTAAGACTAAGAGAAAGTTTTATCCAAATCTTCAAACAAAGAAATTCTTTATTCCAGAAGAAAATATGTGGATAACTTTAAAAGTTTCTGCTGCAGGGATGAGAACAATTAACAAAAAAGGAGTAATGGCTTGTTTAGAAAATTCAATTGAAAAAGGAATTATCAAGTTCTAACTTTTTTAGGTTTTAATTTCAAAGTGCTGTCCTCAACATTTATTTGGAGACAGCATTTTTAATTTATAAACATTTTGATATATGGCATACTCATTTGATTTTAGTAAAAGAGTTGATTATGTAGAAACTGACAAAATGGGAGTTGTACATAATAGTATTTATTTTTGGTTTTTTGAAAAGGGACGTACAGAAACTATGCGTCATTTAGGCTTTTCATATAAAGAAGTTGAAGATAGAGGCGTAATGATGCCTTTGGTTGAACAATATTGCAAATACGTTTCGCCGTCCTATTATGATGACCTTATTACTATAAGAACTGTAATTGAAAAGTTGCCTACGGCTCGTTTTTCATTCAAATATTCTATCCTTAGAAAAGAGAAAGATGGAAGAGAAACTCTTTTGGCTGAAGGTTATAATGTGCTTGCATTTATTGACTCTATATCACGTCGTCCTATGCGTTGCCCTCAGTGGATAAGTGAATTATTGCAGGAAAAGTTGGCAGATTGAGAATTTAGTTGTATGTTTGCAAACTCAAAAAAAATATTTAATAATTTAAAAGAAAGAGGTATTTATTATGATTATTGTTCCTATTAAAGAAGGTGAAAACATTGAAAGAGCTCTTAAGAAATTGAAGAGAAAGTTTGAAAAGACAGGTGTGGTTAAAGAATTACGCCGTAGAAAACAATTTGACAAACCTTCTGTAATAGAAAGAGATCGTAGAAAGAAAGCTATTTATATTCAAAAGTTACAGCAAAGTGCTTTAAATCAATAGTCTACCATTTAATCATAAATAAAAAGGTCTGGAAACTTGTTTTCAGACCTTTTTTGTTGTATATTTGATACGTGGAATTTGACAATTATATTAATTATTTAATAAGCGAAAAGCAATATTCGGAGCATACCGTTACTGCTTACAGTGTAGATTTAAAACAATTTGAGGATTTCATAAATAAGGTTTTTGGAATAGATAAAGCAAAGGAAGTAACAGCTCCAATGATAAGAGATTGGATTGTTTCCTTAAGTGAAAACACTATATCTAATCGCTCCATAAATCGTAAGATTAGCTCTCTAAGGTCTTATTTCCGTTTCCTCTTAAAAGCTGATGAGGTTTCTGCCAATCCATTAATTAAAATTCTTCCCGTTAAAACCTCTAAGCGTACTCCTGTTTTTGTTATGGAAGAGGATATGAGTGGTATTATAAATATGGAGTATAAGCATGATTTTGAAGGGATCAGAAATAGATTAATTATAGTGCTACTTTATGCAACAGGAATGAGGAAGTCGGAGGTTCTTAACTTAGAAGAAAAAGACTTTGATTTTGAAAAGCAAGAGATAAGAGTTTTTGGCAAAAGAAGAAAGGAAAGAATTATCCCTATACATAAACAATTAATTGATTTACTTAATAACTATTTAGATCAAAAGACTATTATTGGTAAATTCGATAAAAAGCTATTAGTTAATAAAGATAATTCTCCACTTTCCATCCAACAATTTGATGTAATTGTAAGGGATTCTCTATTATCTGCCCATGTGGATAGGAAATCTCCTCATATCTTAAGGCATACTTTTGCAACTCATTTATTGAATGAAGGAGCAGATATAATGAATGTGAAAGACTTACTTGGTCACCAATCATTAGAGGCAACACAAATTTACACTCACAATACTATTGAGAGGTTAAAAAGCGTTTATAAGAAAACGCATCCTAGGGCGGAATACGAATAAACAAATAAAATTAGGCAATATAGTTTTGCTAAAATAAATTAATTAACAAGGAGGTTTATATGAACATTACCATTAACGCAGTAAAATTTCGCTTAGCTGAAGAATTAGAAGCATTCATCAATGAAAAAGTATCTAAACTCGAAAGACTTTCTCCAGATGCTTTAGGAGCCGAAATTACACTTAAGATCGACAAGCCTGCGGCACTAAACAATAAGATAGCAGATATTAAACTTATGGTAAAAGGATATGATTTGTTTTCTTCCAAGCAGGGAGATAGCTTTGAAGAATGTGTTGTAGAGTGTATTGATGCGCTAAAGGTTCAGATAGAGAAACACAAAGAGAAAAAATAAATATCTTTTCAACTAAAGATAGTCCCATATACTTATATGGGGCTTTTTTATTGCTAGATTAGAATGAAAATAAAGAATATATGGAAAAATTACTCAAGAGTTTAGGGATTGATAATGCCCAAAATAATATAGATTTAATTCATAAATATATTAATCTTAGACTTATGGCTCTCGATTTGCCTTCGGTTGAGGAATCTTATGATGAGGAAATAAATAAAGAGTTTATAGAAATAATTAAAGGTCTAATAGCAAACTATAAAAAAAGAGAAGAATTCTTTGCAACAAGTTTATGTCCTGCTGATGAAAGAATTCAAGGTTTTCTTAATAGATACTTTGGAGATGATAACGCAACGGAAGCCATAAAACTCCCAAATAACACCTTCTCTCTCGATAGTTATGGAGTGGCGAGAGAATTGTCGCTTCCAAAAGGAGGAGATAAATACGTATCAGATTATATATCTTCATATAGGGTTAAGCAAGGTGTTCTTCATAACCCTGCAAAGGATAAAAGAACAACAAAGGGCGTCTTTCATATTGCAGAGGGAGGTCTTCCTATTCCTGCCGACAAGAAAGCTGTTCCCAAAAATGTTGCAAAAAATATTATAAAGAAAGCCTTTGAAGCAGAAGGAGATATATTAAATCTTCCTTATACTTCAAAACAAGAAAAACAAGCTAGTACCTTTGTTTCAATTCTACTTCGACCAATAGTTTCCCCATTAGTAAAAGGGGTTAATGAAAGAAAGTCATTGGAGGTAAGATTCTTTGCGCCAGGAAGTCTTGTTAGTAGTCTTGATTTTGTGGAAAGTATATTTGGTAATGCAGGTAGCCCTTATCATCTTGAAAATGATTCTGCCTTAGACTTTTTGCATTGGACAGGACATACAGGTTGCGTAGTTTTAGCTCCTCAACTAACCAAACTTAGAAAAAAAGATATTGGACTTGTTCATATCTCTCAAGCAACACCTAGTCAAATAAAAGATGGAATGTGTTGGGAGAATGAAGATGAACTATATAATGAAGGTCAATCTTTTAAGCTCACTGTAAGGACGGACGAAGGAGTTATTGTAACAGTTATTGCGGATAATTATTTTGGATATTCAAAGAAAGAAATAAAAACAATGATAGGTTATTCTTCTAACCTCTATGGCAATTCGGAAGAAGAACATGCAGGAGGAGCTTTAGTTTTCCCTGCCTATAATCAAGGAGATTATTATCATGCAAAACCTCATAAAATAAGAGCAATCTTCCAAGAGGTTATTGAGAATAATTCCGATAAGATTGATTTATACCCTGAAGGTTATGGAATAGATAAGCTATATAAAAACATATATTACCTACCAGAAAATGTAGAATTTAGTGTGCAAACTCAAACCATAAGTTGGGAGAATAATGGTAAACAAAAACTAAAACTTCTTCCACACAAAACCTATATTCTTCCAAATGGATCTAAGTTTAGGATGGAAAAGTATTCTGGAGCAGCAAACTATCGATTAATTGAAGTTTATGGAGATGGAACATTTTGTCATAAACCATGTACTGTTTCAGGTGGAGGCAAGAGTGAGATATCCAAATCGATACAAGATGCTATTATTATTGGCTCTTTCTTTGTGAATGATTTTGATAGCGATATTAATAAAGTTGATGCAATAATAAATTATGACTACTCAACTCGATTTAAAGGTATAGACTCTCCAATTCCATTTTCTAGGTCGTTTTTAAGTAGTAAGCGATCAATGGGCTCCGTTATAAAGCTCTTAAATGCATCTTCTCTCTATACTGACGAATATAATGAATGGATTCTAAGCATACCTCAATCGATTAAAGGGATTGCATTTATTGTTAAAAGATTTTATAAAACAGAATGGAATGGTGATTGGAAATCTCATTTTAGTGTTGATATACTTAATGGAACCAATGGTAACGAATTAAAATTTGAAGATAAAAAGATTTTTGCTCGTTACCTTAGAATAGGATTTCAAGAAAATGGGAAATGGAGAACATTTAAACTTAGACAAGACTTTGTTCAAGCAGATAAACTCCAAATGGAAGATGATATAACATCATCAACAGTAGTCCCAACCAATTTACTTACCAAGATTGGCAAGGCAGAAGAGAATTTAAGTGTTAAGATAACAGAAAACTGTGAATATCGTTTCTTCCAACGTCCAGATGACGCAATAATGAGAGGTTATGATAAGAAAGCAGAAGAGGATTTATCCTCTCCAAATACTTTTATTTCAAACTTTGAACCCCTAACAATTAAAGATGCACAAGAAATGGTTGAAGATGTAATAAACTTCGACTACTTCACAGATCCAATGAGGGAAATGATAGAAGAGGTTGCTGAGAAAAAAGATATCCCATATTTTGTATCTTCAGCACATCCTCGTTTGGTAAATGGAAAGCCAACAGCTAATGTTCGTTATCTACAAACACGTGACGATTTAGTTTACCCAATGGATAAATATATCACCGAAATGGGTTTAAGATTATCAAGGAAACTAAAGCCACACGAACATCTCTATCTACCTGTGAATACAGTATTGCCAGGAAGAAGGAATAACCCAGCCTCAGAAGGAATTAGACCGTTAGCAGTTTATAGCCCTGTCCACTACCAAGAACTACCAGAACTATTTATGGACTTTATTTGCAGTCTAACAGGTAAGTCACCTTCAACAACAGGAGCAGGCAGTGAAGGAGCATTAACTAAAGGCCCATTTAACGCCCTATGTGCAGTTTCCGACTTAAACAATGCCTTATTATCATTTATCCTAACAGGGTATAATGGATTTACAACCCCTGCAGGCCATATAGGCAAAAAGTATAAGATATCTCACGATATAAGTCTTCTTATCCCAGAATTATGGTCAAGACTTCTTCCAAAAGAAATTGATCCTAAATTAATGATAGAAGGAGGAAGCCTTGAGAAACTCAACGACTTTGAATATAATGGAAAGCTAGTAAAGGCTTCTCTTCTTGGATATCGTATAACAAAGCACTTCGTTAACCATTATTTCGGAAGAGTATTTGAAAATCCTAATGTTGTATTTGAAGAAGATATGCTACAACCAGAGCTCCAAAGTATGGACGAATTTGTTGATGGAGTAAATAATATTGAAGAAAACCAAGCCAAAGTAGCTCAAAATTATTTTGAAGATGGCTCTGTTTCAATGGCAATACCTCCACTAAAAGCCTTAATTTATATTATGGTAAAAGGAGAATATGAAGGTAAAACAATAGATTCTCCTGAAATAAGAGAACTATTTACCCAAGAATATGTTCTTCAAAGTGATTGGTATAAAACAAGACTTAAAGCCAAACAAGACTATGATTTAGCCCTATGGGAAAGACATAGAGCCTATTACACAAACTTCATTTCAAAAGCAATTAATATCTCTAAAGAAAAGAAGGAAACCTTAGTTGAGAGCTTAAAAGAAATAGAACAAAGAATTGAATATTATAAATCACCAGCTTACGCAAAAACTCTTATCGGGACAATAGGTAAGGATATACTTTATAGAAATTAGACTTAAATCACTATTAATAAAGTCTTACATTATAAGCAACCTCTAAAATTAAAGCTAATATAAATCAAATTATATTAGCTTTAATTATATAAACTATAAATCAAATTATACTTGCTTTAATCCTTATTCCACTAAAATCTTTTTTGTAGCAATTCCTCTGGGAGTATATAGCTTTACGATATATGTTCCTGCACTTAGGTCTGAAATATCTACATACTTCTCATAAGAGTTTATTGAAATAGTCTTTAATTTCAATCCTCTTATATCATATATCTCAATATCTTTAACCTTAAACTGGGATATTATCTTTATATTATTTTTTGCAGGGTTTGGTAATATATTGCAAGTATTATTAATATCTATTGCATTAACCAAACCCAAAGAATCAGG
>JALNVJ010000039.1 GCA_023227645.1 Bacteroidales bacterium
AAAGTTTTCAAGATTACCTTTCCCAATTTCTTTATCTATTTCTTTGAATTCAAATGTTTTAAAGATAACACTTTTGACATTCCCTCTTAATTCATCACTTTTAAGATCATTTATTACACTATCTTTATTTAAGTTCTGAGAATAAATATTTATATAAGAAAGAGATGATAAAATTATTATAAGAAGATATTTTTTCATGAAATAGGTTTTATTAAATATTAATTCAATATATAAGCTAATTTTTTATTTATAAGTATAAACAGCAAAGCTACAAAAGAAAATAATAATAAATTGTCTTTTAAATGTATTATTTATCTAATGAAAATGTTTATCCGTTAGATTTAAGTTGTAAATGCAACAGTATTGATTTCAAAATTTCAAAATAAATATTTATAATTAGACAAGAAAGCTTATTTTTTTCAACTAAACTTATTTTATTTTTACTCAATCAAAGTCAGCATTAATTGATGTTTCTTTTATAAATATATTTATACTGCTTCATTAGCTTTTGCAGGAAAAGGGTAGGTGAACTATGATTAATAGCTATAGATTAGGGCATTATTCCTTTTATAGGTCGATATTTAGAATAATATTTTTTTAAGAGAAATTATTTGCTGCAGAAAAAATATTTACTACATTTGCAAATGTAATTCTATTATTTTTAGTTTTATTTATGTGAGATTTAATCTATTAATATTTAATACAATGAGAACATTTGCTTTTATTGTATTTACTTTTTCCTTTTTTTGAATTTGTTCAGCTCAAACAAAATATGATAATGTTGGAGCTTATGATGTATATAAATCAGATTGGGCTATGGTTACAATTAATGGAAAGCTAGGCTTTATTGATAATGAAGGAAAAGAAGTAGTAAAGCCAATATATGATAAAATTGGCTTTTTTGATGTATATAAAACAGAATGGGCTTTAGTTGAGATTAATGGAAAGGTTGGCTTTATTGATAATAAAGGTAATTATATTGAAAAGAAGTAATATGCTTAAATTATAATGTGTCCGCATTGTAAGGGATTTTTAAGCTATTTTTTATCAAACTCTTCTATATCAAATTCTATTGCTATTTCTATTAGCTGATCTAGTATATCTCTATCTAAATCACTTAGCTTTTTAAAATAGATACAGCCTTTTCCTAGCTTTACTTTTCCAAGTTTTTGAGCTAGTTCAACGTTCTTGTCGTCGTAAAGTGCCAAATTAAGGTATAAAGAGATATTGCTTTTTCTTGGTGCAAAACCTACTTTAAACCATTCTACTGTTCGCTTGGATTTATAGGAGGCTAAGTATTTTTTAAAGCCAATAATACTATCTCCCCAAATCTTTCCTTCTTCTTTTGTATGCTCTCGTATTATATTATACAATTCAATTGAATCTTTTTTCTTTGATTCATCTTCAATTTTATCGAGATATTCTGCTACAGAGATATCATTTTCTTTTGTTTTTATTTCTGTGACTTTAGCCATACAATATGTTATTTGCTTAATTCTATGTTAATACTATTTCTTTTCTGAAAGTATCTTTTTCTCAATTTCACTTGTTGAATAGCCTTCAAGAAAAGTAAGTGTTTTTATTTCTCCTCCTTTTGCTTGCACTATATCATAACCTATAATTTCCTCTGGTTTATAGTCTGCTCCCTTAACTAAGATATCGGGTTGTATTGCCTTAATCAGTTGGTAGGGGGTAGGCTCAGAAAAATATACTATTGCATCGATAAATTGCATTGAGGCTAGGATTATTGCTCTTGACTTTTCGTCTTGAATTGGCCTAGTTTTTCCTTTTATCTCTCTTACAGAGCGGTCGGTGTTGAGTCCAATAATTAAAATATCTCCTAGGTCTTTGGCTTTTGCTAAATAGTCAATATGTCCTTGATGAATGATATCGAAACAACCATTTGTGAAAACGATTTTCTTTCCTTCTTTTTCCCATTCACTTAATTTGAGTTTTAGGCTTTCGAGGGAGGAGATTTTATTTTTGATTAATTCTATTTGTTTCATTTTTTTTTCTGGGTTTTAGAAAAGTAAATAAAGCCTATTAACCCAATAAGAATTACTCCTATTTGAGATACTATCCAGAGTAACCAACCTGCTGCGTAGCCAATTGGGCGAATTATTCCATACATTAATAATGCTTCTGCAATAATTGCTGGAAATAGACCAATGCCCCCTGGGGTGATAATTGGTCCTATTGCTCCTAATATTGTTGCAATAAATGCAATTTTGAAGGATAAGTGCATGGTTTGGGGAAAGCATAGGAAAATAACGTATGTTCCAAGTATCCATATAAACCATATAAATAGGGAATTGAAGATAAAGAGAGCTGGGTTTTTTAGTTTGAGTATTGATTTTATTCCTTCAAGGAATCCTAATAGGATATCTTTTATCTTATTATATAATTTAGTTTTTTGTATCTTCTTTCTAAAGAAAAATATAATTATAAAGGCAAATAGTACTGATATTGCTCCAATAATAATTATGAATTTAAACTTTTCGAATGATAATACACTTGTTAAGTTATTATATATGTAGTCCTTGATATAGTTAAACTCCATTAATAAGCCTAAGAGAAAAATTAGAATAAATATTATTGTATCAACCGTTCTTTCAACTAAGACTGTGCCGACTGCTTTCTCAAATGGTATTTTCTGACTCTTGCTAATTAATCCGCAACGTAGTATTTCACCAAGTCGAGGCACTGCCAAATTTGCTAAGTATCCCGACATGACTGCTAAGAAAGTAGGAATGAGTTTGGGATTATAACCCATTGGACGAATAAGTTGTTGCCAACGTATTGCCCTTATTAAGGCGCTTGATATATTTACTAGTATAGCTATTACGAACCAAAAATAATTAGCTTTCGATAATGAATCAAACACTTGGTTTAATTCATCTTGACTAAGTTTGGAAACGAACCACCATATAAATCCCAAGCCTATTGCAAAGAATAATACTAACCTAATAGTTTTTTTCATCAAATTATTATTTAATTACTGATTTAGCAATTAAACGAGCTTGTTCTCTTGCGGGAATATTGCAATTGGTTTATGTTTTTTTGCTTCTTCGAAATCCATATAGGCATAAGAAACAATGATTACATAGTCGTCTATTTGTACTTTACGGGCTGCCGCTCCATTAATTCCTATTTCGCCTGAGCCTCTTTCTCCTTTAATAACATAGGTGTCGAATCTCTCCCCATTGTTAATATCGAAGATATATACTCTTTCATTTTCAATTAAATTAGCAGCGTCCATTAAGTCTTCATCAATTGTTATGCTCCCAATATAATTAAGGTTGGCACGTGTTACAACAGCTCTATGTATCTTTGATTTTAAAACTTCAATATTCATTTTCTGTTTTTTTCTTTCAATTAATACAAAAAACTAATGGTTTGCTTTTCATTAGTTTTTTGCATTAATCTCTTAATTTTCCTATTAAAAATTTATTCCCGGTACGTTTACGTTTCCTTGACCTTGTCCTTGATTTTGCATAGCTTGCATCTGAGATTGTTGTTGAGCCACCATTTCTTGAACAACTTTCATAAAGGTTGGACTAGAGTTTATCTTTTGTTCAACACTCTTAAGCTGAGAGTTGACAGCATTTGAATAGATAAACATTAATAGCTCTGTTCCTCTATTATAAAGCTCTTCCGATTGCGAGGTCATAATTTTTTCTAATGTTGAAAGTATTTCTATAAGTTGCTTTTCTCCTTCTGCTTTATTGCCAGAGCGAGACATCTCAACCGCTGAATTTACTTTATTAACAGTTTCATTATACACTTTTTGTAATTCTTGAATCTTTAAAATAGATTCAATTTCAGGAATAGCTTTAAGCCTAGCTTGCACTTTGGTTAATTGATATTCACTTGCGTAAGAATATAATAGCCCAATAATTTGTAGTGATTCAGTTTTCAAACTTGAAACATTTCGAGCTTTATTTCCCTTAAATTGATTATAATACTTAACTTCACTTATGTAGTGGTCAGCAATAAGATTTAATACTTCTTCTCCTTTTTTCTTATTACCTGCATCACAGTATAGAGCAGCTAATTGCATATCATATTTATCTAAATAGATTTTTGAATGTGGAAATTCTACAAGAGCCTTATCTAATATTTTAATTGCTTTTGCATTATCTCCCATTGAGGCAATGTTTTTTGCCAATAACATATGTTGTTGACGCATATTCCTTGAGTTATTTACCGATACTGCATCTTCAAGATAAGTATGAGGATTATTTATCCCTCCCCAGTTAAACTTATTCATAAAGAGGTTATAGGTTTTGTTTACAGATATTTTGCCTCTTTCTTTTGTTGGCATTATCCTATAAACCAATCCTTCTTGTTGAATATAGTCGTTGATGTTTGGAATAATATTTGTGAAATATTGAGGGCTCATTGTGTATATTGGACGTTTAAATAGATTTGTTCCAAGTATATCTAAGAGCATCAATTCGTTTCTTTGAAGTTGTTTCATCCCTTGTTTTCCATCCACAGGTATAGTAAACGTAAATTGATTTTCACCAGAAGTTATGGTTAGGTTATTAGCTAGCATAACTTTAATTGAATCGCCTGCATTATCGTAGGTAGTTGTTTTTGGATCATATAACATCCTTGTCAAAACATCTTTTAGCTCTTTTGGTTCATCATTTTCTGGATAAACAAGAGTTAGATCTAAGCCAAGTCTATAAAAATCCTTAGTTAGGGTGAAAGGACATTTTTCTGAGTCATAAACCTTATTATAGAGTTGTTCAACATACCAATGCATTCCAGAAAGGGTGAAATTTAGTATTCTAATATCTGGACGAATTCCTTCAACTTCTTGAGCATACCAAAGAGGGAAGGTGTCATTATCACCAAAGGTTATTAGTATAGCATCTTTCTCACAACTTTCTAAATAGTTCCTCGCAAATTCTCTTGCTATATATCTTTCGCTACGGTCGTGGTCATCCCATTCCTGAGAAGCCATTAATACAGGAACTGCTAATATACAAATAGCTGTAATTCCTATTGCTCTTATGTTTTCAGGGATCTTAACTTTTCCTAACCAATCAAATAGTGCATATACACCTAATCCAATCCAGATTGCAAAGGCGTAGAATGACCCAGCATAGGCATAGTCACGTTCTCTGGGTTGGGTTGGGTGTTGATTTAAGTATAGTACAATTGCAAGTCCTGTCATAAAGAAGAGAAGGAATACAACAACGCCATTCTTTCTGTCTTTCTTAAATTGGTAGATAAGTCCAGCAATTCCAAGTAAGAAAGGAAGGAAGTATAAGGTGTTTCTTGCTTTATTATTCATCATCTCTTTTGGAATATTGTCTTGAGGCCCTAAGCGTATTTGGTCAATAAACTTAATACCTGATATCCAGTTGCCATTAATAACATCTTTTGTTCCATTTGATTCAGGATCATAATTTGAATGGTTAACTCCAAAGCTTTGAATATCGTTTTGTCTTCCAACGAAATTCCACATAAAGTATCTCCAATACATATGATTTAATTGGTAGCGGAAGAAGTATTGTAGGTTTTCTGTGAAGCTAGGTTTGCCCTCGTGAGTAATTCCTGCCCAATACTTATAATAGGTTATATGTTTTTGTTCTAATGAAGAATACATTCTAGGGAAAACTGTGCAGTCATTATCTGAAAACTTGTATTTACCACCTGACTTAACTTTAATGTATTTATTATTTACCTTGTCTTTAATATATTTTGGAGATCCTTCCTCCATGCTTATTGGTTGTGCGGTATAATTTTGTCCGTAAAGCAAAGGAGTATCACCATATTGTTCACGATTCAAATAGGTTAGTAAACCAACCGCATCCTTTGGTGCATTCTCGTTAATTGGTGTGTTTGCATTGGCACGAATCACCAAAATAAAGAAGGTTGAATAACCAATTAATAGGAATAGGAACGATAGTATAGATGTGTTAAGAAGTGGTTTAGCATTTTCTTTTGAGTATTTAAGTCCCCAGATAATTAATCCTATCAATAAAAGAAAGAATATTATTGTTCCAGAGTTGAAAGGCATCTTTACTGAGTTAACAAAGAATATTTCAAACTTACCTGCAAAGGAAACAATCATAGGTACAACAAAATATAGTACAACTCCAACAATTAAAATTGAAAGAAGCCCTGCTAGAATTACACCTTTTTTGGTTGTTTTTTGGTATTTCTTAAAGTAAAACACATAAGCCATTGCTGGAATTGCAAGAAGGTTTAGTAGATGGACCCCTATTGATATTCCAACTAGAAATGCAATTAATATTATCCAACGTAGATTATGTTTGTCATCAGCTTGGCTTTCCCATTTAAGAATTGTCCAGAAAACTAATGCAGTAAAGAAAGAACTCATTGCATAAACTTCACCCTCAACAGCTGAAAACCAAAAAGTATCAGAAAAAGCATAAGCTAGTGATCCAACAATACCGCTACCAAATATTGCTATCATTTGGCCAGTTGTTATTTCTTGTCCTTTCTTAACAAGCTTTTTAGCAAAGATTGTAATGGTCCAGAAAAGGAATAATATAGTGAAACCACTACATATTGCACTTAAGGCATTTACCATATAAGCAACCCTTGTTACATCTCCACCTGCAAAGAGAGAGAAGATACGAGCAAAGATTTGAAAGGTTGGTGCTCCAGGTGGATGTCCTACTTGGAGTTTGTATGCAGTTGCAATATATTCTCCACAATCCCACCAAGAGGCAGTAGGTTCTGCAGTAATTAAGTAAACTATGCTTGCAATTAGGAATACTACCCAACCCAAGGTGTTGTTTATTAAAGAATACTTTTTCATTAAATCAATTTGTTTATTATTACTTTAATTATCTTATCTATAATATCATTTGCTAACGACTAATAATCAATTTCTACCAATCAACTCTTGTTCTCTTAATTGGCATAGTCATACATCTTGCACCACCTCCTCCTCTTGGGAGTTCAGCAGCATCGATTGTTACAACAAAACGATTATAGTCTTTCATATTTACTTTATTGTTACAAATATCTTCTGCTTTCAAAACTTCAAAACCAGATTTATTTAACGCATCAATTGTATTTGTGTTTCTTGAATAGCCAATTATTTTTCCTTCACCCAAACTAAAGAAGTTTGCACCCGAATGCCATTGTTCTCTGTCTTGATATAATGGATTGTCTCCGCCACATTTAATTGGTTCAAGGTCAAAACCTAAATCCTTTAATCCTTGCATAAAGTTTGGCTTTTGATGAAAAGAAACTCTACCATTATCAATTTCTATATGGGTAACCTCAAAGTTGTTTTTATTTTTAACTATCAAAGGTTCATAAGTCATACATTTATCCTTAGCTAGCATTGTAAACACCATATCTAAGTGTATAAATGATTCTGGACAAAATGGAAGACTTTGAACTAAGATATTAAATTTTGTTTTTCTTTGAGAAAAATGATTAATCAGAAATTCAAGTCCTTTCTTATTGCTTCTCATTCCTTGACCGAGGAGCAGAACATCGTGGCGAGCAACTAAAACATCTCCTCCTTCAGTATTTGCTTCTGAGCTATGCGATAGGGTGCTAATGGTTTCGGCTTTGAAATAGTATTTGAATATATAATTCATAATTATACTCTCTCTTGAACGCACCTCGTGTTGCATTGTGTGAATAAGTACTTGATTATAAAGTGATGAAGATGCATCACGTGTAAAGAAAAGATTATAGAGAGGGTCTAACATATTCTCTCTACCCTCAATTAGAATTTTTGAAAGCTCTGAAGCTTCAATTGAAAGTAATTCTTCGGATAAGTTTCTCTTGTTTTCCTTTTCCAAAACCTCATTAACCAACGAAAGTTTAATCGTGGTGTCTTTTAGAATTTCGGTAAGGATGTCATTGATTTGATAAGTTGTAGTCCATTTAGACAATACTTCTTGGAAATAATAATATTCCTTTTGTGCA
Source organism: Bacteroidales bacterium (assembly GCA_023227645.1). Taxonomy (GTDB): domain Bacteria; phylum Bacteroidota; class Bacteroidia; order Bacteroidales; family P3; genus UBA10566. Next base: position 7,933 of record JALNVJ010000039.1, read on the forward strand.
ATTTTTAAGTTTAGTAAATCGCTATACAAGCAAGCCTCAATGGTTTGAGGAACCATTTGTTCAATTTCAATGCCTGGCTTATGCAATATTACACCTTCTAATTGCCCAATCTCGGAGCTCACATCTACATTAAGCATAAAGTTAGTTATTCGTTTGATATAACCCTAAACCAAAAGTATAGGGCATTTTGCAATTTGCAAATATAGTTAAATTCTCCAAAATGGCAATAATTATTGAGGAATTGCTGAGATAAGCTTTTTGGTATAGGATGTTTGGGGATTAGAGTATATCTCATCAGCATCGCCATATTCAACAATATTACCGCTTTGCATAACAATCATCCTGTCAGACATGTATTTTACTACCGATAAATCGTGAGAAATAAATATTGTTGAAAAGCCATAATCACGCTTTAAATCATTAAGTAAATTTAAGACCTGTGCTTGAACCGAAACATCTAAAGCAGAAACACTTTCATCGCAAATAACAATTTCTGGATTTAAAGCCAAGCAACGAGCAATTCCAATTCTCTGACGCTGACCTCCCGAAAACTCATGAGGATAACGATAATAATGCGAACTTTCTAGGCCAACCTTATCCAATAATTCTAAAACCTTTTCCTTTCTTTCCTTGTTGGAACTATAAAGATTATGTACTTCCATAGGCTCTTGAATAGCCTCTCCAATTGGCAATCGAGGATTGAGAGAAGAGTAGGGGTCTTGGAAGATTATCTGTATCTTCTTTCTAATATTTCTAAGCCTTTGACCCGAAATTTCATTAAGCATCACTCCCTCAAATTCAATTTTCCCGCTTGAGGAATCAATAAGTTGGAGAATAGCCCGGCCAATAGTTGTTTTCCCACATCCACTTTCACCAACCAAACCTAAGGTTTCACCCTTAAATAAATCAAAGCTTACATTATTTACTGCCACAACTTTTTGGGTAACCTTGCCAAATATATTTTTATCAACAATATATTCCACAACCAAATCACTAACCCTAAGCATAGGATTTTGAGAATATATTTTGTTATGACTATCTTGTCTTTCCTTTTTTGTTATTATTTCTTGGCAAGGGGAGTCATTGTCAAGGAAATCCGAAACACTAAGTAGTCGTTTAGGCCTTTCGTTTATTGGAGGACGAGAAGCAATTAAGCCTTTTGTGTAGGAATGTTGAGGATTAAAGAACACATCATCAACCTTACCCTGCTCAACAATTTCACCCCTAAAAAGAACAATCACCCTATCAGCAATTTCTTTTATAACTCCCAAATCGTGAGTAATAAACAAAATACCTATACCATATTTCTTTTGTAATGATTTCAAGAGTTCTAAAATTGTTTTTTGAACAGTAACATCCAAGGCAGTAGTAGGCTCATCAGCAATTAATAAATCAGGATTACAACTCAACGCCATAGCAATCATAACCCTTTGCTTTTGACCTCCAGATAGCTCGTGAGGATACGCATTATAAACCCTTTCTCCATTGGGAAGTAAAACCTCATTAAAAAGTTCTAAAACCCTTTCCTTGGCTTTTTTCTTTGATAAATTATTATGTAGAAGAATGATTTCGCTAACCTGTCTTCCGCATTTCTGAACGGGATTAAGAGCAGTCATAGGCTCTTGAAAGATCATAGCAATCTTTTTACCTCTATATTTTTGATGTTCTTTTTCTTTTAAATTAAGAATATTGATAGGCTTTTCCGCATTTTTATTATAAAATAGAATCTCCCCATTAACCTTGGAGTATTTCTCAGGCAGAAGTCCCATAATAGATAAAGAAGAAACACTCTTGCCAGAACCACTTTCACCAACTAATCCAAGAATTTCACCCCTATCAACCCAAAAGCTAATCCCTTTCACAACCTCAGACCATTGCTTTTGGCGTAAAAAAGATATTCTTAGGTCTTTTACTTCTATTATTTTTTCAGAGTGCATAGGAAATATAATTAATTGTTGCAAAGGTATAAAAAAAATCATTTTCAGTTAGTAATAAGCTTATAAAAGGACCGAAAAGGGATAAAGAAAGAAAAAAGTAAAAAAAATATATCAAAAAGATTTGCTCAATTAGAAAAAAGTAGTATTTTTGCATCCTCATTCGAAGAGAGATTGTCCCGTGGTGTAATGGTAACACATGTGTTTTTGGTACATAGGTCCCAAGTTCGACTCTTGGCGGGATAACCAATAAAGAAAGTCAGAGTTTAATTACTCTGACTTTTTTTTATGCCCAATAGTTTGGATTTCTTTTTTCTGCTTTGATATTATTCTATTAAAGCCTCAATTACTCTCTTCATCTTCATGCTCACCTCATTAGCAATACCCTCTAAATCTCTATTCTCAATAGCCTGCATACTAGCCTTAGGGTTAACAGCCGCAACTTCAATTCTTCCGTCCTCAAGTTCCTGCAAAATAACATTGCAAGGAAGCATAGTCCCCACCTTGTCCTCAGCAGTTAAAGCCTTAAACGCAAAGCCAGGATTACAAGCCCCCAAGATAACGTATTTTCGGAAATCCACATCTATCTTTTTTTTCAAAGTCGCCTGAATATCTATCTCAGTAAGAACGCCAAAACCTTCTTTCTTAAGCTCTTCAATAACCTTTTCCTTCAGAGATTCAAAATCAGCCGATACAATTGTGTTGAAATAATAACTCATATTCTTATACTTTTAAATTGTTAATAAGATTATTTTTTTCTGTTTTCAATTTCCAAAGATAGCATATAATTTTGAATAATCCAAAAAAACAAAAGTAAAACAAGTAATCCTTAAGCCAACTCTTTTAATAACTTATAAACCATAGACCAAATTGCGATCAGCCCTAAGAAAGTAGCAATAGCCAAAAAAAGAGGGAGATAATCAATACCCCCCTCAACAATAAACCCTTAACGCCTATTGCAAGCCCTTCACATCTAAGTTAGCCTCCGCCAAAGAAGTCTTAGCCAAGCTACGTTTGAAATCAGGACTAGGATAAAACCTACAACGAACCGTTTTGATTGTTGAAGCATCCACATC
>JALNVJ010000040.1 GCA_023227645.1 Bacteroidales bacterium
AAGGAAACTGTACAATATTTTGTGTAATGTGATATTATCAATAGGTAGATAAATAGCTGCTTTAATTTATATTATTTTGATGGAACAAATGTATATATAGAAATTTAAAATCAAATATGCCTTAAACGTAATACATTTAAGGTAAAATGGAATAATAAAGTATTGAAGTGGATATGAATAACTTCTTTACTCTCCGTTAACCCATTTCATAAAGTCCGAAACTCTTTCTTGGCTTATAATAATGTTCTTTTCATATTCGGGAGTAAGTAATATACACAATCGTCCTTTATAATGTTTTGATATATCTTTTATTGAATCAAATGCGGTTATACAATCTCTTGAAATGCGAAAGAATATTTTAGGATTAAGTTGAACAAAGAGTTTTTCTAAAGAAAAATCTACAATATATTTATTATTGTCTTTTGTATATAGATAACAAGTTCTGCCTTCGGCAATAAAGTAAGCAATATCTTTCTCGTCAACAACAATAATTCGATCTCCCAACTTTACAGTAATTCGTTTTTTATATTTTTGTTCTGTATTAATTGAGGAAAGAAGCTGTGTGATATTGTCAATATTTGTTTGAGGATTTATTTGATTAAATTTATCCTTTGCTTTATTAATCTTGGTTTCACTCAATGGCTTTAGGATATATGACACACTATTTACTTCAAAAGCTTTTATGGCATATTCATCAAAGGCTGTAGTGAAAATTATAGGTGTAGGTATTTTTACTTTTTCAAAAATCTTAAAACAGTTGCCGTCCTTAAGATGTATATCCATAAATATTAAATCTACTGCATTTTCTGCTTTGGAAAAATAGCAAATACTATCTTTTACAGAATCTAAAACCTTTATAATTTCTATCTCAGGATATTTTGACGTTAATAATTTACATAAAAACTCTTGAGCCAAAGGCTCGTCTTCAACAATTACTACTCTCATATCATTGGAATTTTAACTATAAACATTTCTTTGTCATCAATAATTTCAATTTCTCTTTTAGTTATCATTTTATATCTTTCTTTTAAGTTTTTTAGGCCTATGCCTGTTGAAATAACATTATCTAGCCTAATAACTTTATTATTAGAAACAACTATATATCCATTTTCAGAATATATATTTATTATCAAAGGCTTTTCTTTTGATGCAATATTGTGCTTAAATGCATTCTCAACCAATAACTGCAACGACATAAATAATATTTCCCAATTCAAATCCTCCTCTTCCAAAGTTATTTTCAATAAAAAACCATCAGAAAATCTAGCCTTTAAAACATCTCCATATATATGGATAAACTCAATTTCCTTTCTTAATAATATTATATTCTTATCATCATTTGTCAACACATAACGATATGATTCTGAAAGCTTTTCAATATACTCTACGCTTTCATTTGCAGATTTTGTATAAATCATAGCAGACAATATATTTAGACTATTAAAAAGAAAATGAGGGTTTAATTGATTCTTCAATTGAATATATTTGAATTTATTATTTTCAATTTCGCTTTCCTTACGCTTATAATATAAATAAATTGTTTCTATCATTAATATTATTAAAGATCCTTCTATAGAAGAAACGAAAAAAGATTTATCGCGAAATGATAAAAATATAAAATCTTGAAGGGTGAATCTAATTAAAAAAAAATATTGGAATAGAAAACGGATAGAATTTACTAAGAAAAAAGCGAACATAATTTCTAAACTTATTCTAAGAATAATTTTTTTAATCCAAATTTTTTTATTAAAATACAAAACTGCTAATGCAGATATAAATATTAAAATTGAAACAATAACAAAATTTTGTAATAAATACTCTCCAAAATTATTTATTTCAAAATTGCTATAGGTCAATAAATCAATTGGGAAAAATAACAATATAGTAGAAATCAAAATAAATAAATACGATACTAATATTTTCTTCCAACTCATTTTTTTCATTTCCAATATTTTTGTTAATCGCAAAAGTACATAATTTATTTTTATTCACAAAACTCTTTTCTTAAGTTCTACTTATTAATCAAAGCTTCAAAATGAATGAAGGAGGATTAAACTTCGTTTTTATTGTACTTAGGTTTCATATTATTATCTTTTTATTGTGGATGAAAACAGGTGAGAGAAAGATAATTGAGAAGTAATTGATAAATAATTAGGAAAAACTTTGATTAATGCTTGGTTTTATTGAAAAAAATTGTAATTTTGCAATTGGGTAAGTCTTACACGACCAGCTCCCTTTGAATCTCCCCAGGGCAGGAATGCAGCAAGGTAAGAAGGTTGTAGCGGTGCGATGTAAGTAGCTTACCCTTTTTTTATTCCCTAAAAATTTCTTTAATTACTATAGCCAAGAACCTTATAAGTATATTAGTTCTAACCTATTCCATTTCCAATCTATTAAGTGCTTGATGGTATTTTCTTGCATTGGAATAGTGTTCTTGGACGTCGGAAGAAAAATTATGATAGCCTGAAAAGTCTTCTTTTGCACAGAAAAATATATAATCATTCTTAGCGTAGTTAAGTACAGCATCTATTGAAGAAATGCTTGGAATACATATAGGACTTGGTGGCAGGCCTGTGTTTTGATAGGTATTATATGGCGAATTAACACCTAGCATACTTCCTATTATTCTTTTTATTGTAAAGTCTCCAATGGCAAATTTAACTGTAGGGTCGGCCTGAAGTGGCATTCCTTTTTTTAATCTGTTAATGTATACGGCTGCAACTATTGGTTTTTCATCATTCTTATTGGTTTCCTCCTCAACAATGCTTGCAATAGTCATCACCTCTAATTTATTATAGCCAATTTCCTTTAGCCTTTCTTCCCGTTTTTTCCAAAACTTCTCTTGTTCTTTAAACATTCTTATTATAAATTCTTCTGCAGAAATATTCCAATATACCTCGTAAGTATTGGGAATGAAAAGTGAAATAACTGTTGATGAATCAACTCCAAACTCCTTTAAGAATTTATTATCATTCATTTTATTTAGAAGATCTTTTTTGGTTAGTGCCAATTCTTTAGAGATATTTTCACTAAAGTTTTCCTTTGTTCTAGATTTTCCAATAATAAGATTTAAAGGCGCTTGATTACCCCTAGATAATTTCTTAACTAATTGTCCAACCCTCATTCCTTTCTTAAGCTCATATCGTCCAGAATATACTTTATTATAATTGAAAATAGTTGAGTAGAACTTGAAAGCTACAGAATTAATGATAATATTTTGGGATTCAATTGAACTAACAATTTCCGACCTTTGAGTATTTGGTTCAATATAGAGATAGACCTTATCTTCCAATATATCAACGGTTGAAGAAAGAAAGTAAATAGTAAACATTATTATTGCAGATAGGATTGCTAATAAAGGGATTATCCAAGACATTTTTTTTTTCATAGATAAGTAAATTCTTAGTAATTATTGGTTAGAAATTTTTTGATACACAAAGACATCATAATAGTTATCGCCTTTCTTCATCCAATTTTTAAGGGTGGCTGTTTTTTGGTAGCCAGCCTTAAGGAATAGATTTGAACTTGGGATATTATCTTCGGTTATATAGGCATAGAGCTGATGAATATTTAATATGTTTTTTGCATAATTCCATATCCATTCCAAAGAATTAAAGGCAACATTTTTCCTCCTAAACTCACCCTCTGCAATATATATCCCTACCCCTGCCCTTAGGTGTTGCGGTTCTAAATCATATAAGTCTGCACAACCAATAGTATACACCCGACCTCCCTCTTCAATATCTATCATAAAACGCATTTGTTTTACAGAAAAAATATCATCATTTTGAGCATTCTGAACATAATTCTCAATTGCATAACGAGAAAAAGGAGCCCTTGTTGAGCTAACTCCCCAAAGCGAATAGGTATTTTCCCATTCATATATTAAATTGGCATCACTTAATTCAACTGCCCTTAAACGTAAATTCATTTTGCAAATATACTATATTTAGAAATAAAACTCATATATAAGATTGGTAATTTCTAATAAACTAAGTACCTTTGCAAAAAATATAATATTTTATTTCATAATTCCAAATTTCATAGTAATGATAACAAAATTAGATCAAATTATTGAAGCTGCAAAGCTAAAAGGAAAGAAGAGATTAGTTGCTGCTTTTGCTAACGATTCTCACACAATTGGAGCTGCATCAATGGCAATAGATGCAGGATTTGTAGATGCAACATTGGTTGGAGATATAGAAACAATAAAGAAAGTATGTAAGCAAGAAGGTATTGATGTTAATAAATTTACTCTTGTTCAAGAAGCAAACGAACAAGGTGCTGCAAACTTAGCGGTTAAAATTATTAATGAAGGAAAAGGTGATTTCTTAATGAAAGGTCTTTGCACTACTGATAAATATATGAGAGCTATCCTAAATAAGGAATCAGGACTTATGCCAGGGGGTAAACCAGTTCTTTCTCATATCTCTGTATTTGAATTACCAACCTACCATAAATTACTTATCACATCTGACGTTGCAGTTATTCCTGCTCCAGATTTCAAACAAAAAGTTGCTCTAACTAATTATGTTATTTCAACTGCAAAAGTTCTTGGAATTGAAATGCCAAAAGTGGCTTTAATTGCTGCAACTGAACAAGTTTCTGTTGGTATGCCTGCATGTGTTGATGCTGCGGTTATTGCTGCAATGGGTAATAGAGGTCAAATTAATGGTGCTATTATTGATGGTCCACTTGCAATGGATGTTGCTATTGACAAAGAAAGTGCAGATATCAAAAAACTAAAAGGTGAAGTTGTAGGTAATGCAGACTGTTTGGTTTGGCCAACAATTGAAGCTGGAAACGTATTCTACAAAACAGCAACCAAATTAGCTGGAGCTGAATTAGCAGCAATGGTTGTTGGAGCAAAAGTTCCTTGTGTTCTTTCTTCAAGAGGAGATTCAACACAAACTAAAATGTATTCAATTGCATTAGCAGCTCTTTCTTGTAAATAAGAATTCTAATAATTCAATTTAAATATTAAGCTTCAAACACTCAAAAGGTTTGAAGCTTTTTTTTATTTCTCAAAACCTATTGGAATAATAGATAAAACAAGTAAATTTGCATAAAATTAAACTTTTAGATTATGGCTTCAGATTTAGAATTTATGGAATATGTTTTTGATAGTATTAAAGGCGTTGGAGATATAACTTATAAGAAAATGTTTGGAGGGTATTGCGTTTATTATAAAAACAAAGTTATTGGGTTGGTTTGTGAAAATCAATTTGTGATTAAGAAAACTGATATTGGCAAGGAATTGCTTCCAAATAACGATGAAATGCCTCCTTATAAGGGAGCAAAACCTGGTATTTTGATTGAAAACCTCCACGAGCAAAACCTTATAAAAGAAGTTATTCAAAAAACTTATGAACAATTACCTGAACCAAAACCAAAGAAAAAGAAATTTAAAAAATAAATAATATGGAAAACTGGGCAAACGAACTTCCTTTTATGGCGATTACTATTTCGAATAAAGAAGGTAAGATTATTGAAATGAACGATAGAAGTGCAATGACTTTTCAGAAATCGGGAGCAAGGGAATTAATAGGTAAAGATCTTATGGATTGCCATAATGAAAAGGCTCAAAGCCTAATTAGAGAAATGATGACAAGCACAAAAACCAATGCTTACACAATAGAAAAGGAAGGGTTAAAGAAGCTAATTTATCAAACCCCTTGGTATGAAAATGGTGAATTTGGAGGATTAGTTGAATTTTCAATTGTTCTTCCTATAGATATGCCCCATTTTGTTAGAGGGTAATTCAATCTAATTAGAAAAATATCTTACTGACTGTATTGTAATGAATAAAGTTTATACTTTATAAAGCAAGAAAGTGTAACAGAAAATCAGGAAAAAACAGAACTTCGTTTTAGAAAAATGAAACGGCGTTTTACGAAAATGAAACGGCGATTCACGAAATTAAAACGGCGATTCAGTAAATTAAATGTATATGCCCCAATTTTGTAGAAAATACATCTTTCTGATTAAAAAAAAATTAATCTTTTAATCTAAAGAATAATGTATTATCTGATTTTGAACAAAGAGAATAATTCTTTGAGTTTAGATATATTGCCACCTCGCTATTTAGTGAGCTGAAGATATCGTTTGCAGTAACTAATGACTCAATTGCAATTATTGTTGGTTTGTATTTATCCCAATTATTAGATTCTAACACTTCTAAATCAAGACCTTCAACATCAACTGACATAAAATCTATATTCTTAATATTTGAAGGTAAGTACTTATCTAGGATATCTGAAAGTGGATTGGCTTCCAGTTGATATACCTTTTTAGGCTCTCCTCTTTCATTTGCTAAGTTTTCAGAAAAGGTATTTAATGCTGATTCATTATAAGTATAGAATGGAAGTATTCTCTTTTGCTTTGCTATTGGTATTTCAAGGTTTATATCTTCATTACGGTATTTATTGAAGAGCGTCATACTCTCAGGCATCGCATCAATATTAATTCCTCTCCAACCTTTTAAATAAAAACTATAGGTGTTTGAAAAACGAAATGGATGATGTGCTCCGATATCTAAAAAAAATCCTTTTTCTACTCCTTCTAATAATTTACTTAATATCATATCCTCTCCTTCTTGAGAGAATGAGTTTTTTGCAAATCCAAGAAAATTAGTGCTAGTTAATGTTTTATCTTGGAACTTAGTTGGGATTAAGTTAAGAATTTCATTTTATAAATATCGAATTAATCCTGCCATATAGTTATAGGGTTTTTGATTTAATATGCAAATATACAATATTAATGATATTTGATACTATTATTTTTTAATACTTATGATATTTTCTTTCATATCAATTAACTCTTGGTCCATTAATCTGCGTATTGCGGGAATAACAATTTCTTTTGATCCAAATTTCAAATTATTAGCAAAATAAGTTATTGGTCTTGGTGAAATTTCTAATTCATCTAATATCTGTTGATAGAGAGGTTCAATTTTGTTTCTATGCCTTTCTCCTATACAAAAATCACATTTATTGCATTTTGATGACTCAATATCAAAGTATCTTAACACATAAGCCTCCCTGCATTCATTCGATTGAATATATGTTATTAATTCTTCTGCCTTTTTCTTATTGGTTTCTTTTATTTGATAGTAATGCTCTTGAGAGAGTTCAAAATTATCGTTTGAGAGCCTATTTTTAGTAAATATAACTTGGGGTTGGGTTGATTTAGGATCATAGTATAGTACATTATATTTCTCTAATTTTTTTAGCGAATTATAAATATTGGCTTCAGTATCGTAGCAAATCTTGGCAATTTTAATCTCATCAATAATTGTAAAGTCAGTCATTATCCCAGGATAATTTCTTCTAAGGGCTTCAATGATGGGAAAATACTGAGGATATTCTAAAGTGAACTGATGGAGCGGTTCTATATCAATATTTATAAAGACTTTTGAAAAAGGGTGTCTGTTTTCAACCATCTCTATAAGACCTGAACTTTCAAGTATCCTCATGGAATTAAAAACTAAATAAGGATCAAAATTATAGCTTTGGGAAAAAGATATTATATCGAAATCATATCTATTATCATTACCTGTACCTGATGCTATTTTATAGTAATTACCTAAGGCGTTATAGATATTTTGAATAAATTTCTTTTCAGGAAAACTTGATTCAATGGATCTTCTAAGCTGCACTATATCATTTTGATTATATAAGAGAATACCATAAGCTCTAGCGCCATTCCTCCCTGCCCTCCCAACTTCTTGAGCATATGCCTCAATGCTTTCAGGTAAGTCGTAATGTATTACATAACTAACATTTTGCTTATCAATTCCCATTCCAAAGGCAGTTGTTGCAACCATAAGATCAATTTCATCATCTTGCCATTGCTTTTGATGGTAGTTCCTTATTGGCATAGATAAACCTGCATTATAGGCAGCTGCCTTAATTCCAAGAGCATTTAGAGTTTGAGATAATTCAATTGTTTTTCTTCGTGAACGAACATAAATTAGACCTGAACCACCAACATTTTCAACTATTGTTTTAATCCTTGAAATCTTATCTTCTTCTCTAAAAACAGTATATGAGAGATTTGGGCGCTTAAAGTTTGACCTTATACTGTTTTTTTGTTTAAAGAGTAGTTTCTCTTGTATATCATCAATAACAATATTTGTTGCCGTAGCAGTAAGAGCAAGGACAGGTACATTTTGATGATATTGCCTTAGGTTGGCTATATTAAGAAAAGCAGGTCTGAAATCATATCCCCATTTAGAAATGCAATGAGCTTCGTCAACAGCAATTAAATTGACTTTCATCTTTTCAAAATAGGAAATAAATAGCTTGGAAGAAACTCTTTCGGGAGAAATATATAAGATTTTCACCTTCCCATAAAGGCAGTTATTAAGTGCAAGTTCAATTTCCTGATTGCTTAGGCCTGAATATATTGCCCTAACCCTAATTCCCTTATCTTTTAATGTTTTTTCTTGGTCAATCATTAGTGCAATCAAAGGAGAAACAACTATTGTTATTCCGGGACTTAAAAGGGCTGGTAATTGATAGCAAAGAGATTTCCCTGCACTTGTTGGCATTATACCAACTGTATCTTTATTAGATAGAACTGAGGATATGATAGCTTCTTGATTGTAAATAAAACTATCGTATCCCCAGTATTTTTTTAGGACTTCTTTTATTTTTTCTTCACTAGCCATTAATATTGGAATGGCGATTGAAAATCTTTAAATAATGGACCTTTCATATCTTTGGCGGATAAAATTGGATTTTCAATACCCCACTCAACCCCTATTGTTTCGTCTGACCAAAGTATTGAACCTTCAGATTCTTTATTATAGTAATTAGTACATTTATATGAAAATATAGTATCCTCCTCCAAGGTTAGAAAACCATGTGCAAAACCCTCAGGAATATAGAACATCTTCTTAGAAATTGCATCCAATTCAACTGCATGATATTTTCCATAGGTTGGAGAACCTTGTCTAAGGTCAACAGCAACATCCAATACTTTTCCTTGAATTACTCTAACTAGTTTTCCTTGAGCAAATGGAGGTTTTTGAAAATGAAGACCCCTTAGAACATCTTTTCCTGATTTAGATTCGTTATCTTGAACAAATAACATATCCATATTATTGTTAAAATAATGTTCTTGATTATAAGACTCAAAGAAATATCCTCTTTGGTCATTGAAAACATTTGGTTCAATAACTAAAAGATCGGGAATTGGAGTTTTTATTATTTTCATAATATCTAACCGTGTATAGCTTTTGAATAAGCAACTTCAATTGCCTCCATCATTGCTTCCGACATTGTTGGATGAGGATGAACTCCATCAATAATATGATGAGCAGAAATCTTATTCTCTCTAGCCACAACAGCTTCAGCAATCATTTCAGTAACATTATCACCAATCATATGACAACCAATAAGCTCATCGGTAGAAGAATCAATAATGACCTTTACAAAACCATCTCTATTTCCACTTGCAGAAGCTTTACCAGAGGCCATATACATAAATTTTCCAACTTTAATATCTCTGCCATCTTCTTTAGCCTTTTCTTCAGTTAAACCAACAGATGCAATTTCAGGAGAGGTGTATGTACAGCCAGGAATATTATTATAAGAAATTGGTTTAGGATTTAAACCATGAATAGCTTCAACGCAAATTATTGCCTCTTTTGATGATACATGAGCAAGTGCAGGCCCGTGAACAATATCCCCAATTGCATAAACTCCCTCTATATTTGTTTTATAAAAGTCATCAACAACAACTTTAGATCTATCCACTTCAACACCCAGTTCTTCTAATCCTATATTTTCAATATTAGTAGTTACACCAACGGCAGAAAGAACTATATCAGCTTCTATTATTTCAACACCCTTTTTCCCTTTTATACTAACCTTACATTTATCTCCACTTGTGTCAACTGACTCAACTGAAGTAGAAGTATATATTTTCATTCCGCTTTTCTTAAATGAACGTTGAAGAGTTGAGGACACTTCTTTATCTTCATTTGGAACAATTTGAGGCATAAATTCAACAAGGGTAACTTGAGTTCCTATGGATTGATAAAAATATGCAAATTCGCTCCCAATTGCACCAGAGCCAACAACAACCATAGTCTGAGGTTGTTCTCTTAAAGTCATTGCTTGTCGGTAACCAATAATTTTCTTTCCATCTTGAGGAAGATTTTCTAACTCACGAGAACGAGTCCCTGTTGCTAAAATAATATGATTAGCTTCATAAACTTCAGTCTGGCCAGTTTTTAATTTCACTTCCAATCTTTTACCACTAAGAAGTTTACCATCTCCTTCAATAACCTGAATATTATTTTTTTTCATAAGGAATTCAACTCCCTTACTCATATTTTCAGCAACTGTTCTGCTACGAGTTACAATATTATCCATATTAGGTTTAGGACTTCCATCCAAATCAATACCATAATCAGCACTATGTTTGAGGTAATTATAAACTTGAGCCGACTTTAGAAGGGCTTTTGTAGGAATACATCCCCAGTTTAAACATATACCACCTAAGTTTTCTCTTTCAACAATTGCTGTTGAATAGCCTAGTTGTGATGCACGAATTGCCGCAACATAACCGCCAGGACCCGATCCTAAAACTATAATATCAAATTTCATTTCTGTTATTTATTCATTAACTTTTTCAACTGCTTCAGTAACATTTATTACAAAGTCAGCCAATTTTTCACATTGTGCATAAAGACTACTATAGAAAATACCAGTTTGATAAGAGTAT
>JALNVJ010000041.1 GCA_023227645.1 Bacteroidales bacterium
TAACACCAAAATTACATGTTTCAAGCATGGTAGATGGTAGCCATGTTTATATTTTATTTCCTACAAAGATGTCGCTCCTACGGAGCTGGGTTATGTGTGTGTGTGATATAATGTCCTTGCTACAAAGATATCGCTCCTACGGAGCTTAGGATATCCAATAAATATAATATTGTCATTAAACAATAATCCCGTAGGGATGATATCTTTGTAGAAATCAAAGTTACATACGCCCAAACATAATCCCGTAGGGATGATATCTTTGTAGAAATCAATGTTGCATACGCCCAAACAATAATCCCGTAGGGATGATATCTTTGTATAAAAATATGATATTATATCTTTATTTGAAAAAATATTTATAAGTTTGTTGATTGTAACCCTATATAAGAAATAAATATTAAGAATATGGCTAATACATACACTCAATTATATATACATTTGGTATTTGCTGTTAAAGGAAGAGAAAACTTTATTCTAGAAGATAAAAGAGAGGAATTGGAAAAATACATTTGTGGTATTGTTTCAAATAACAATTCAAAACCATTGGCTATATTTTGCAATCCTGATCATACTCATATATTAATTGGATTAAATCCTTCGATTTCCATATCTGATTTAACAAAAATAATTAAATCAAATTCATCCAAATGGATAAATGAAAACAAATGGGTAAGTGGTAAGTTTTCTTGGCAAGAAGGGTTTGGTGCATTTACGCATTCTAAATCACAAATTGACCTTGTGGCAAAATACATATTAAATCAAGCCGAGCATCATAAGAAAAAAACGTTTAGAGAAGAATATATTAAATTTCTAGAAGAATGTGGAATTGAATATGATGAAAGATATTTATTTACATGGAATAATTGATTTTTTCTACAAAGATATCGCACCTCTGGTGCTGGATTGTGTGTTCGTTATGATTGTTTTCTACAAAGATATCGCTCCTACGGAGCTGGGATATCCAATAAATATAATATTATCAGCAAACAAAATCCCGTAGGGATGATATCTTTGTAGCAATCAATATTACATTCACCCAAACATAATCCCGTAGGGATGATATCTTTGTAGAAATCAATGTTACATACGCCCAAACATAATCCCGTAGGGATGGTATCATTGTAGTTTAGCCAAAACTCCGTGATAATAAGTTGTTAAGGAATTATATTTGTGATTTATTATTGGTTATTGATGGTTTTTTTGTAGTTTTGGGGTGGAAAAGTGAATTGATTATTCATCAGAATAAGGATTGTTAAAGGTTGGAGTGATAAAAGATTATAAATGAATAAGTATTGGATTACAAATCCAGCATGACAGAAGAAAAGTGAATGGATTGTTTTAAAAATATAAAACTTGTGGTAATATGGATGAGATTAAAGAAATTACGGATAAGATATTAGAGTTTAGGGATGAAAGAGATTGGTCGCAATTTCATAATGCAAAAGACTTAGCCTTAGCAATATCTATTGAAGCGGGTGAATTAAATGAGTGTTTTCTATGGAAAGATGCCAATCAGGCAAATGAAGAAAGGGTGAGAGAAGAGTTGGCAGATATAATGAATTATTGTTTTTTGTTGGCTGATAAATATAAGTTTGATGTAAAGCAAATCATTTTCGATAAGATTGAGAAAAACAATCAAAAATATCCCACAAATAAATCGAAAGGTACTTCTAAGAAATACAACGAATTATAATAAATACCTTATACAATAACGGGGGATAATGGCAGGGAATCGGAATTTTAGGATGATAAATAGATAGATATCATTCCTAATGATAAAATTTAAGCAGATTAGAGAATAGATTTAAATGAAAAATGTAATTTATGATTAAGACATTTAATTTGTATTGTGATGAGAGTTGTCATTTAGAAAATGATAATATGCCATATATGATTTATGGATATGTTAGTATTGCCTCTAATCAAATTCAGTTAGCCAAAAAGCAGATTAAACAAATCCAATTAGATTATAATTTTGATGGAGAAATGAAATGGAATAACGTATGCAGTAAAACATTCCCCTTTTATTCAGAAATCATTAATTACTTTTTTAGTAATGATATGTTGTTTAGAGCAGTTGTTGTTGATAAAAATCAAATTGATAACAACAGACCACTTTATAGCTTTAATGATTTTTATTTTAGAATGTATTATCAACTATTACATCATAAGACTGATATGGAAAATACATATAATGTTTATATCGATATTAAAGACACAAGAAGTCAGGGTAAATTACATGAACTAAAAAAAATATTGAAGTATAACAGCTCAATTAATAATTTTCAATTTATCAATTCTAAAGAAAGTATATTTGTGCAATTAGCCGATTTATTAATGGGTGCAATAAATTATCAGTTAAGAATTGAAAAAGGGAACCTTGAAGGTAAGGTTGAAGCTAAATTGAAAATAATTGAAAAAATAAAATCACACACTCAGCTCACACTAAACAAATCAACATCTAAGGACTTCCATAAGTTTAATCTATTCTTCATTTGTTTAAAATAGTAGGTTATGGCATTCAATCTTATAAAAAAATATCCAGAATTATTAGAAATCAACCACTATAGACGTGATAATGATAGAGATATTATTTTAAGAAAAATATTTGATAGAGATATTCAAGAAAATGATAAATTAATTTATAACTCAAAACAAATTCATCCTATAAAAGATACTGATGGAATATCAAGTTTGGAAGTATTGTTTGATCATTTGACCAGAGAGAAAACAGAAGAAATTGACTCAAACGGAAAAAGAATAGCTTGTCGAAATGTATTTGAACCAGACCGTTCAATGAGAATACATTGGATAAAAACACATCTTGACAATGAAATAAAAGATGGTATTGTTGTTTTTAGTATTATTGAACGAGATAAAAAGAAAAGAGAAGATATTACAAGAACATATATTTATAACACAGCTAAGAAATATGTAGTTATTTTAGAGAATCAACGTTCAAATATTGATTATTATCTCTTAACTGCTTATTATTTGAATAAAACTTATGGAGAAAAGGATATTAAAAGAAAGATGAAGAATTGTTTACCTTGTATTGTATAAAAACCGCAGGGCTCGATATATGTCTTGATATACCGAGCCCCGAAACTCCTTCTAACTATAGATGAGTGGTGCAAAGATATAACAATATTTGAAATAAACAAAATAAATTAGTGATAAAATTGTAAAGTGAGTGTAAAAGCTTATTTATTAATAGGTTAAAGGTATAGTAAATATGAATGAGGTACAAACAAGACTTGAGAAAATTGATCCTAAGCTAAAAGAGATGTGAATTGTGCTTTGTGAATGAGTTGAAACAGGGTTTTTGAGAGAAGCGTTTGAAGTGAATAGTATTGATATAAAGTCAAGAGGATAATTTGGTTCAAATTATGACCTTAAACAAAGATAGAGGTAAAAGCTTTGTAATGGGAGTTATGAATTTATATTTATAAATGGATTGGTTTAAGTGACGGTCATGTGATAATTTAAAGAAATAGGATATTAAAAGAAGGAGAGAAAAAAGGCACACGATATTTTATTGAATATTTGATGCAAAGATATTAGTTATTTTTAGAATTCAAATGATAGTTTGCCGTTTATTTGGCTTGGGGTTAGGTAGTTGGGAACTCCAAAATAGCGACCATCGTAATTTGCTATCCACATATATGATATTGTGTTTTGGTTTCCGAATATGTTAAACCACTCTATGTTAAACCATATTTTCTTAATATGTTTCATAAAGTTGTTTTGAGCCCATTTGGTATTTTCGTCCTTAATTCTAAAAGTGAAAGCTATATCTGCCCTCATATAGGATGGCATTCTGTTGGTTTGTTCTCCTCTTTCTGAATTGGGTGGTCCATATGGATAACCTGTTCCAAAATTGAAGTTTAGGTAGGCTCTTAGATATGGCATTGTTGGGATATAGTCTTGGAATGAGATATTCATATTAAATAATTGGTCGGTTGGACGGGGGATATAGCCATAGTTGTCGCCTTTTATGTTTTCTTTGGTTTGCATTAATGACATTGTGAGCCATGAATCTATTCCCTCAATAAATTCTCCAAACAAACGGAGATCTATTCCTGTTGCATATCCTACTGAGTTGTTTTCTGCTGAATATCTTATCCTAACATTGTCAATTGAGTAGGGGATAAGGTCCCAAAGATATTTATAATATGCAGAGGCTAAAAACTTAAATGGTCTGTCGAGCATTTTAAAGTTATAGTCGGAGGATAGTACAAGATGTATTGATTTTTGAGATAATATATTGTTATTTATATTTCCTTGATAGTCTCTATACTCTCTAAAGAATGGTGATTGGGAATAAACTCCTGTTGCAAATCGAAATAATAGGTCTTTTTCCCATTTAGGTTTATAGGAGATGGATGCTCGTGGTGAAAAAAGGAATTCTTTATTAAATGTCCAATACTGCGATCTTGTGCCTATATTGATATACCATTCTCCATCTTCCTTATAAATTCTCCACTGTCTTTGAATGTATGCTGATAAACGTGAGGATGATATTTCATTTTCTGATTTATAGATGTTTTGAAGAATTGGTGGGTTTTGAGGGTTTATCTCTCCTGGAATGCTTGGCGTTGTTCCTACTGGTGTTCCTGCCGAATCAACCATCTTCCACTCGTTCATCTTATCGTTGATTAATTCGTATTGGTATTTTAAGCCCCATGCCATATTCCCATTATCGTAGAATCGAATTCCCTTATGTTCGGCATTAAATATATTTGCAACTAATCTATTCCTTGCGTGTTCTAAATATGTTCCTATTCCTCTATCTAATAGCAATGAATCGTTTTCCGATTCTCCTAATCCTGTTTCATATAGCCAATATTGTCCTTGAATATCGTAGGTTTCTTTTTCGTCAGTGTTAAAGGCTGAGCCTATAAATTTTAGTTGGACTTCCTTGCTTGGGTTATGGGTTAGCATAAAGGCTCCAAATATTGAGGAAAACCTATCTAGTTCTTGACCGTCAAAATATATTTTTAGTTTGTATGATTCGTATATGTTACCAAAGGTTGTTTCTCTTGTTCTTGGAATAAATTGATATTTATTATCTGCAATATTCCCTAAGAAGGCTAGCTCGGTTTTTTCATTTAAATCGTAGGTTAAATATACTTGTAGGTCATTAAAAACTGGATAATAACTTCCTTCTGTGTCTAATGAGCCAAGTATATACTTATTTGTTTTATTTCTATAGCCTATTTGATAGGTCATTCTTGAGCCAATTAATCCCTCAAGGTGAAGGCTCGCTCCTAAAAGGCTCATTGTTGCTGAGCCTGCAAAGTCTTGTGGTTTCTTATATCTGATATCAAGTACTGATGAGAGTTTGTCTCCATATTTTGCATCAAAACCTCCAGATGAGAAAAGAATGTCTCCCACCATTTCGGAGTTAACAAAACTTAGTCCCTCTTGTTGTCCACTCCTGATTAGAAAGGGTCTGAATATTTCAATATCATTAACATAAACAAGGTTTTCATCGTAGTTTCCTCCTCTAACCGAGTATTGAGAGGATAGCTCATTGCTTGAACTAACTCCTTCAAAGGTTTTAATTAATCCTTCAATTCCTGAGGTAGGTCCAACAACATTTTTTGCCCATTCTGTCTTAATTCTGGTTATTCCCTCACTCCTGGAATTGTCTTCCCTAATCTCTATTTCTTTTAAAGTAGTTCTTGAACCAATTAACGAGAAGTTTATTTCTCTAATTTCATTGGCTTTAAGTGTGATTTTATATAGTTTAGTTGCATATCCAATATATGAAATTGCTATTTCCAATTCTTTATTAGCAGGAACAGAAAACCCAAATTCACCTTTAGTATTAGTGGTGGATCCAAATGCTATATTGGTGTTAATAACTCCAATATTCACCAAATCTAATCCAACTCCTTTTTCATCGGTTATTTTTCCTTTAATGTAGGCAGTTTTGTTTTGAGCTTCTATGTGATTTGTCAAAACTAAAGCTAAGAATAAGAAACTAAGTAAGAAATATATTTTTTTCATTAAACTCCAATTAATCATTAACCATTAGCAGTTAACTTGTGATATCCAATTAAACTATCGTAGTATGTGCCGGGCTTGCGGTAATAAACGAATATATGATAAGAATTATTTGCTTCGGAGTGATTTGATTCCATTTTACTTGTTTCAAATAATTTAGTGTTAGCAGGATTATACATAATCATATAATTATAAAATCCTTGTTTTAAGTAGAGGCTTAGGGTATATGAGTTAAGGCTTGTATTATATTCCATTTTATTCTGTTTGCTATAATGCCAGTCGGTAAGCTCTCCAAAAACATAGTAGGCCCCATATAGATCCATTGGGCTGTTTAAATAGAAATCAACCCATGCATAATCGGATTCTAAATCAGAATCATCTCCTCTGTCATTTCTAATATAATAATACCCATCAATATCTCCAATGGTAGTGTAGGGGAGGCGGGATCGATTAACAATAGGTCGTAGTCTAACAATGTTGTTTCCATTAACATAATCAAAATTACTAACCGTTTGAGATCTTACTCTCATGCTTGTGAAATCAAAATTACGAAATTCGTTTCCTGCATCAAAAAGATTGGAATTATCGAAGGAGTATTCTAATTCATTTGATCTATATTGACGTAGCTTAAGCTGTGATATATTATCTCTTCTTCCATTTTGTTGTACAATAACTTTCAAATATCTATTTGGGTCGGCAAACGACATATTGGAGGATGGGGAAACAAATATATCTAATTCTTGTTTGGAACGTTGAAATTCAGGTGAGCGAGCCATCATTACACTTGCTCTAATATTAGCTTCTTGCTCATAAACCATAAATCTTCTTACCATAATAACCTTGTCGGGGTCATCATCTGCAAAAACCTTTATGATATAGTTGCCAGAAACTAAGAACTTCATCATTGAGGAGGGGAACTCTTGCCAATAATGAACAAATCTCTGAATGGTATTTATTGAGTTGGCATGGTTTTCAATTATCCCTTGTTCAAATCCCTCAATATATTCCTGTGGTTGGAGTTCGCTTTTTGTCCAGTCGGAATTGCAATGAATGATTGAATATCCATATTGGGTGTACCCTTCAACAAGATCGTCAAATTTAAGAATAACCTTATCGTTACTCCCTAAACGAAGCATAGGGAGTAGAAAATCTACTCCCTCTACCTCAAGCTTCACTGTTTTAATTAATGGACTATATACTTTTTCAGCCCAAATTTCTTGGCAATATGAATTAGCACTGCCTGTAATTAATAAAAACAGTAATAATGCTATCTTTTTCATTTAAGACATTATTTCTTCAATTTCCTTAACTGTTTTTGGAATTGGCTTTCCTAAAACTCTATTTGATTTATCGGTAACAAGAATATCATCTTCAATTCTTATTCCGCCAAAATCTTTATATGTTTCAAGTAGGTCGTAGTTTACAAAATCTTTGAATTTATTTTCTGACTTAAATTTATCAATTAGGGCAGGAATAAAATAACAGCCAGGTTCATTTGTAATAACCATACCATTTTCAAGAGTTCTTCCTAAGCGTAGTGATCTTAATCCAAACTGAGTTGAACGAGATGTTTTTTCATCATAACCAACAATAGTTTCATCGAAATTTTCCATATCGTGAACGTCCAATCCCATCATATGGCCCAAACCATGTGGCATAAATAATCCCATAGCTCCTTCCTTAACTGCTGCATCAATATCACCTTTCATAAGTCCTATTGATTTAAGTCCTTCTCCTAAGGTTTTAACTGCCAATAGATGTATTGTTTTGTACTCAACTCCTGGTATAATTGCTTCTTGTGCGGCTAAGTTTGCATTTAGAACTGCTTGGTAAACGTCTTTTTGTCTTTGATTAAATTTGCCACCACATGGAACTGTTCTGGTTATATCGGAACAATATCCACTTGGTGTTTCGCATCCTGCATCAGAAACTAACATCCTACCTTCTTTAAGTAATAGGCTATGGTCGTGTCCGTGAAGAATTTCTCCATGAGTTGTTAAGATAATTGGAAAAGAAACAGGACCTCCACCCGAAAGTGCAATGCCTTCCATTCTACCTGCAATTTGATATTCGTAGGTTTTGAGGTCTTTAGCCATTCTCATCATTGTGGTATGCATTTCATATGCAGTACCAATAGCTATTTCAATTTCATTAATCTCTTCTAATGATTTTATTGAACGTTGTTTAACAATGGCTTTCCTAAGTTCAATAGATGCAAACTTTTCAATATGGTCTTTCTTAATATGAAGCAGTGACGATAAAATGTTTCTGTTTTCAACCCTATATGGAGGGAGGAAATGTATTTTTCGTCCTTGGAGAATAGCCATTTCAATTAAATTAGCAAGGTCTTGTTTTGAACCGCTATGTTTAATTCCAATAATATCGGCTCTCTCTCTTATTGAAGCAACTTCTCCAGTCCAAATAATATCATCTATTTCAACATCATCGCCAAATAAATAATCCTCTCCAGTGTTGGCATCAATAACTCCTGCAAGCTCGGCTAAGTTATATTCAAAGAAATAACGAAAAGATGAGTCTTGACGAAATGTGTATATATTGGATATATAATTAAATGGACTATCGGAATTACCTAATATAAGTATTAACCCATCTTTAATATCTTTTGCTAATTGTTTACGTCTTTCTATATATGTGTTCTTATTAAACATATTTATTTTGTTTTAGGGTTCATAAATCTTCCAGCCTCCAAAACAGGGAGATTGGTTTCTGTTGGTATATAGATAACAGTTTTATCGTTAAGATTGTTTTGGTTTCTAACCCAAAGGTACTGTATATATCTATCTGTTAGAGTTCCTTCTTCCATTTTTATTGCCTCTGCTGCTCCCTTAGCTCTCTCCACTTCAGCTTGTGCATTTAGTTTCTCAGCCTCAAGGTTTGCTTTTGCTTCCTCAATCTTAATTCTACGGTTTTGTTCAGCTTCTGCAAACTGTGCTC
Source organism: Bacteroidales bacterium (assembly GCA_023227645.1). Lineage (GTDB taxonomy): Bacteria > Bacteroidota > Bacteroidia > Bacteroidales > P3 > UBA10566. The sequence continues at coordinate 8,968 of JALNVJ010000041.1, forward strand.
TACCTCTCATTTCTTGTTGCCATACCCTATATACTGGACCTCCAAACATAAATAATAATATTAATGCAAGAAATCCAATGGATATCATAACAATGTGTTTTGTTTTTAAAATATTCATTTTTTTATTTTTAAACGTTCTTCAATACATCTAAAGTATGTTTCCAGCACAATTCAACTGTTGAAATCTCTAGTTTTTCATCTGGGGAATGAACTCCTCTTAGGGTTGGTCCAAATGAAATCATATCCATACCTTTATATTTCTCTCCAATTAATCCACATTCAAGTCCAGCATGTATTGCTCTAACAATTGGTTTTTTCCCAAATAATCTAATATAGCTTTCTTCAGCAACTTTCAGGATTTTTGAATCTGGGTTAGGAGCCCAACCAGGATAACCATCACCATGACTTACTTCTGCACCAACCAATTGGAAGCATGCCTCATTTCTATCACATGCAGCATCTTTTGCTGTTTCAATAGATGAACGTTGTGAGGTTGCAATAACAAAACAATCGTCAATCATTTTAACAGAAGCAAGATTTGTTGAGGTTTCAACAAAGTTTTCTATTTCCCTACTCATAGACAAAACACCATGTGGCACTGCATATAATAGATTTAGCAAATCCTCTTGGGTCATAACATCAATAACTTCTTTTGGACAAGGAACTTCTTCAATCTTAACTTTAAGGTTAGGTTCGGTTGAACGAAATTCAAAACGAATATCATCATTATATTTTTCAACCATCGAAATCATCTCCTTTGAATCTCCCTCACCAATAATCACAACAGCATTTGCCTCACGTGCAATTGCATTTCTTAAATTTCCTCCCTCAAAACTAGAAAGAGCAAATTCCATTTCTCTATTTATTGACCAAAGTATTCTATTCAAAACCTTATTAGCATTTGCCAAACCTTTGTTTATATCATCTCCCGAATGTCCACCTTTTCCTCCAAGAACTGAAATCTTATAAGCAATTCCCTCTGGTGCAGTTTCTTTTTCATAATGAAGTTTGGCTAATGTGTCTTTTCCACCAGCACATCCAATAAATAATTCTCCTTCATCTTCTGAGTCAAGATTTATTAGAATACGACTCTTTAATGCATCTGGGCTTAGAGCCTCTGCACCCGAAAGTCCTGTTTCTTCATCAACAGTGAAAAGACATTCAATATTTCCATGTTCAATATCGTCTGAATCTAAAATTGCCAAAGCCATAGCCATCCCAATTCCATCATCAGCACCAAGAGTAGTTCCCTTAGCTTTCAACCAACCATCCTCAACATAAGCTTCAATAGAATCTTTATCGAAATCGAAATCCTTATCACTATTTTTCTCACAAACCATATCCATATGCGATTGTAAACATACCCAAGGCTTACTTTCATAGCCCTTAGTTGCGGGTTTTCTTATAATCACATTTCCTATCTTATCACGAAAAGTTTCTAATTTTCTAGTTTCTCCCCAGTTTAATAAATAGGCAATAATCTTATCCTCTTTCTTTGAAGGGCGTGGTATTTCAAGTATTTCTGCAAAATATTCAAACACTTTTTTTGGCTCTAAAGCCTTTAATTCTTCATTCATATCTATATAATTTAAATGTTAAAAAATATCGTTTTAAGAATTCAAAGATAAAAAATAAATTTGGTTGGGCAATGAAATATGGAATAAAATAAAAAAAGACATTAAAACTACGTAAATAGTATTAATGTCTTCAAAAAAGTGACCTCGGCGGGATTCAA
>JALNVJ010000042.1 GCA_023227645.1 Bacteroidales bacterium
AAATAAATTTCACAAGGAAGTTTATCACATTCACCACAATGATTATAATGTTTCTCATTAACGCAACAATTATAAATAGGGCAGATGTCTAAACCCAAATATTGAGTCCAATACACTTTTCCTTTCATTGAATTACAACCTTTGCAAGGTTCATCAATATGTTTATTACATTCAATACAAGCAACGCTACAATCTATTCCGCAAACACTCAAATCCATTATACGTATAATCTTTCAAATAATTCACGAATAGGTTTTGATTCACGAAGGATATTTAAAGTTAAATTAGCATGCCCTTTTGCATAACCATTACCCATGATTAATGTTATATCTTTTCCAACACCTTCAGCTCCAAGAGCTGCCTTTGTGAATGAGGTTGCCATTGAAAAGAAATAAACTAATCCTTCATCTTTTGTAATTAAGATTGAAGACATTTCAGTTGAAGGAACATTAACATTATTAATTACAACATCACAACCATCTTCTCCAACAATTGCAGTAACTTTATGATAAATATCCATTACATTAGTTGCATCTGCAACAATTACTTCTGTTGCAAGATTCATATCAATAATTCTTTGAGCATTTTCTTTTGAATACTCAACAACAATTACTTTACCCTCTGGACCTGCTTGTTTCATAGCTTCGTAGCAGCAAAGAACACCGCTCTTTCCACCGCCACCAATAATACAAACTTTATCACCTTTTTTTACTAATCGTTCAACTTGAGCAGGAGCTCCAGCAACATCTAATGCAGCTAAAGAAAGTTTTTCAGGAATATCTGTAGGCAGAACAGCATAGAGACCAGATTCAAATAAAATTGCCTGACCGTCGATATCTACTTGATCACTTGAAGGATCTAAATGAATAATCTGATCAATTCTTAGAGGAGTTAGTGAAAGAGAAACCAATGTTGCGATTTTATCCCCAACCTTAAGGCTTTTATCTGGGAAATTTTGACCAATTTCCTTAATAGTTCCAATTAACATACCACCAGAACCCGTTACAGGATTTTGCATTTTCCCTCTTTCTTTAACAATAGAAAGAATCATTTCTTTCATTTTCATAGCCTCTGCATTACATACTCCTTTAATTTGAGTATATGATGCCGAGTCAATATTTAATGTGATAACGTCAATCAATAATTCGTTATCATAAATTTCCATATTATTATCTATTTTCAACGCTGGTTGAGGAAGAGTTCCTTTTGGTTCAACAACTCTGTGTGTACCGTATTTACATCCTTTGTTCATAGTGTATTGCAATATATTTTCTAATGATTAAAAAAGCATAATTCAATTGGCAAAAATACACAAATTAAGTCAAAGAATAAAGAATAAACGAAAATTTTCTATTAATTGATTCAATTTATTATTGTAATCATAATAATAATTACACCTTAGTTAAATTGTTTTTTGATTCTTAAATAACAAAAAAGGAGCAATCAAATTAGAATGCTCCTTAATAATTTTGTAAATAATTAAATACTATAAGTATAATCTTAATCCAAATGATGCACCATAGTTTGCACTTAAATCAAAGTCTTTATCAGTTCTTTCGAATGCTGTACCTCCAATTGTTCCTTTGTAAGTATACATGCTATAATACATGTCTCCAAAGCTCATTGTGATTGCAAGCTTTGTGTTAATTCTATATTCAAAGCTAAGAGGCTTAACTCCAATAGCAATACTTGATAAATCGTTTGTTGTTGTGGTTATTTGTCCAGCAACATCTGATTCATCATCATAACTACCAAATCCAATTGCTAAATACAATTTTGGAATATATTTGAAATTTTCAGTTATTTCAATTTCATAAATTGCAGAAGGAACGATTGAAAACATTGAACGAGTGTCAAAAAAGTCATTTCCAGCTGATGTAGTTCCATCGTATGATGAGTTTCTATTGTAATTGATACCTAAACCAACTGCAATTTCATCGGTAATTTTATAATGGAACTCGCCCATAATATCAAATGTATTACTTGCAGGAACATCAACACTAGTTCCAGCAAATGTATTAGTTGTAGAACTAGAATTAAATCCTAATTGACCAGTTACAAACATCTTGCCACTTTGAGCAAAACTTAAAGTTGAAGTTAATAAAACAGCAACTAAAATAATAAAAATCTTTTTCATGATTTTCTGTTTTAAATTAATAAATAATTGAATTGTCTTATTGTTTACATTTCAAACTAATAATGTTACAAAGTTACTACAATAAAGAAGCTATTTTATACGTAGTTGGTAAATAATTATCAACATAAAGATGTTAGTAATTATTTCAAATTATTATCTTCATAATTAATTACCATTTCATTATACCTAAAAGGTTTAGGATAAATAATGAAAGAATTACTGGAATTACATATCTAATAATTATATAGTAAAGACTAAAAGTTTTATTAAAAGAATGCCCATTATTTGTAATTTGATTTCTAACCATTTCTTTATTTGCAAAATATCCAACAAATATAATGATAAGTAATGCCCCTAAAGGGAGCATAAATTTATCTGTGATATTATTTAGAAAATCAAATAAGTTATTATCAAACAATCTAATTGGAGATCCTTCTACCTGAGAGAATGCACATAAAATAGCAAGTATTGAAACAATAGTAGAAACCATTAGGACTGCTTTAACTCTTGTTGTTTTAAGTTCTTGGATAATAAATAGACAGATTGGTTCAAGCATTGAAACAGAGGAAGTTATTGCGGCAATAAAAACTAAGAGAAAGAAGAAAATACCAAAAATATTACCTGCTGGCATCATTGAGAACACTAAAGGTAAGGTCTCAAAAACAAGAGTTGGACCTGAGGTAGGTTCAATTCCAAAAGTGAAAACACCAGGGAAAATTGCAAAACCAGCTAAAACAGCAACACTTAAATCCATAAGTCCAATTGTTAGGGCAAGAGAAGGTAAGGATGTTTCTTTTTTAATATAAGTTCCATAAGTTACCATACATCCCATTCCTAAACTCATTGAGAAAAAAGATTGACCAATAGCAGAAAGTACTGTATTTAAGCTTATTTTTGAGAAATCAGGTCTTAAAAGAAAATCCATACCAGCCTTAAAACCAGGTAAGGAAATAGAGTAGATAAAAAGTCCAATAATTATTAAAGCCAACATGGGCATAAGAATTTTATTAATCCTTTCAATCCCTTTTTCAATTCCACCAATAACTATTGAAGCAGTAATAAAGATGAAAATTAGAGCAGCAATTGTAGGTTTCCATCCAGTATTAATATAATTAATGAAATTTGAATGTATTACCATTGGGCTTCTTCCGGTGAAACCTTCAGTAAAAGCTGTTTGGATAAATGAGATTGCCCAACCTGCAACAACTGAATAAAATCCATAAATTAAAAATGATGTTAGTATGCCAAATAAACCAACTAAACTCCATTTCTTTTGTTTAGATATTTCTTTAAAAGCACCAAAAGCATTTTTATCTGTTGAACGTCCAATCACAAATTCACTCATCATAATTGGAATTGCAATTGTTAGACTACAGAGAAAATAAATAATAATAAAAGCAGAGCCACCATTATTTCCTGCTAAATAAGGAAATCTCCAAATGTTTCCTAATCCAATACATGAACCTGCAACAACAGTTAACGTTCCAAACTTAGAACCAAAAGTAACTTTATTATTCATTGGATTAATTGTTTATTGATTTTTCCATTTGATATGGCAAATGTAAGAAAAATCATTAACAATTAAACTAAAAAGATATTTAATTTCTAATAATTACTTTTGAAGGGAGATATCCAACATTAATATTGTATTTGTAGTTTCCTTGTAAATCAAATACAAAAACCTTACCACTTGTAATAAAATCTCTAGCATCAGTAATGTAAACTTCATTATTTGATATTGAAATATTAATTCCATAAGGTGCAGTTATTTGATTGATTATCCCAGGGGTGCTAACGAAATCTACTGAATTTGTTGTGTTTGAGCTAAAATTAAATATCTTTATCTTTGATTCCATTGACTCAAAATAATCAACATTTGTATATACAATATTATTTTTATCCAAAACATCAAAGTTTAGCATTGGAATTTCAAAACTATCAACTAATTCATCAGTTAAGGTATTAATTGTTTTAAATTTAATATTAGAATAATCTCCCTTAACAATCAAGCCAATTAAACCATCTCTAAGTTCTTTAATAAAAGCAGGATTATCTCCAACGTCAATTTTCATAATTTCTGTCATTGTTATAGGGTCAACAACTGAAACAGTATTATCATAACCAATAGGAGAGTTAAAATCTAATCCGCCAGAGTTAGTAATATAGAGCTTATTATTAGAAAGACAGATATCTTCAGGATTACGACCAACCTTAACTATTCTTCCAATAGAAAGAGTGAAAGGGTTAATTTCTAAAACATATCCGTCCACAGTGCATAGGTAAAGCATAGATGTATTTGCAGCAAATCGAGAAGGCTTACGGTTAATACCGTTATTATTAAGAATTGGAATTCTTTTAACAAGTTTGCCATTATTCTTATTAATGACTTGGACAGTTGCTGATTCCTTAATTGCAATAAATATATAATCATTAAATTCAATCATATCATTGCCTGTATCACCTAAGCCTTGATTATTCACTTTATTAAATAAATCTAGTACTACTGAATTTGAATCTGAGTTATAGAAGTCCAAAGAAGAATTATTGTTTCCATAAAGTCCTTCACAAAGGATAAATAATCCCTTTGGAAGATTTCCTTCTTGGTAATTAGTATCAATGTCAGTATCATCTGTACATGAAAGAAAGCCTAAGCTAATTGATAATAGGATTATGCTAAGTAAAAATTTTATCTTTCTCATTATAAGTATATTTTAAAGTTGATTCTAAATTGTCTTTGGGGCATAGGATAGTTGATAACTACTTCATATTTCTCACCTAAGAGATTCAGACATGATAGCCCAATATTCATTTTTTGTTTTTTTAAATTAATATCTTTTGATATAGTAATAGAATGATCTTGATAGGGTTTTAATAAATTTCTTTCTGTATTTTGGGGAAGGGAATAGCGTTTGCCAACAAAACTAAAGGTATATGAAAAATCAATAAAAGGATGTTTAAGGTTGATAAATAATGAACCAGAATGTTTAGGAGTATATGGAACTTGATTTTTATAAGTAACAGATTCCTTATTCGATATATCCACAACATATTGATAAGAATAAGTGCTTCGAACTCTTAAGTCAATCGAATAAGGGAGGTAAGCCCTAAACATAGTTTGTAGATCAATACCATTAATATCTACTTGACCATAATTAATTACAGACCAAATAAATAAATTCCTTTGAGGCACAGCAATAATTTTGTCATTAACTTTATTATGGTAGATATCCAATGATATATCAATTGAATTGGTCTTATAAAAGCCAAGAGATTTGAAATATTCAAGGTGAAGGTTTAATTGCTTTGTTAGCTCTGGTTTAAGTTTTGATTCATTAACCCTATTGAAATATAAATCATTAAATGTAGGCATCCTAAATATGTCTTTATAAAACAAGCTTATTGTAATAGAGTTTTTAAAGGTATAACCTAAAGAAAGAAATGGAGAAAAATGTTTTTTGATAAGGGGTGTTGTGCTTAAGTCTGACCTATCCTCAACTATTGTATTTAATATATTTGCATTAATCAGTAGTTTGGAATTATCGTATAAAAAACTCCAAGCACTTAGTGAAGAAACTCTTTGAGCTGAACTAATAAAAAGATTAGGGGAGTTGAGATTGTTTAATATAATATCATTGCTTAAGGAGGTAGAAAAGTTTTTGCAAATCTTATAAGAGCCTACATTATTTATATAGTATTCTCTTTGGTAATACGTATCGCTTTGGTATCCTAAGAATGTAATAGCTTTAGAGTCGTAATAATGAGTAAAAGAGTAGAGGGCCTTTAGGTGATTCCTATACTCCAATCTATTATTTAACTTATGAGTGAAAATAGATTGTAGGAAGAAATTCTCATCCCAAAGTCTTTGCCCACTATTAGTATAATAATATGTTGTACTCATCGGTAAGCCTCTTTCGGAATAGAAATAATAGGCCTTAAGTTTTATATCTGTTGAAGAATTAAAACTTCCAAATAAATTTAATTCAGAACGGAAGCCAAAATAGTCGGAGTTCTTTCTTATTTCCTTCGAAGTGCTATCATTTCCATTATTTCCATAACGAAGCAAATAAGGATATTTACCTGAGGTATTATTTATATCTAAATCTAATAACGAAGTCCATATATTATTGATTTTAAATGCAGAATTAATTCCTAAATTTGCATAATTAAAAGAACCATAAGTGGTTTTAAGGGTTGTTTTAAATCTTTCTGTGCTATCAAAGCCAGGTCTAATAGTCTCAATAAAGAAAGCATTTGAAGAAGCTAAAGCTCTTGCGGGTTGGAGTAGGGAATAGGATTGACCATTATATAATCTAATCTCTTTAATATTGGAAGACGAAAATTTACTCAAGTCCACCTGTCCTGTTTGAAAATCAGTAACACTAATGCCATCATATATAACAGCACTATGATTTGAGCCTAATCCCCTAACAGAGATTGTTTTTAATCCTCCTATTCCCCCATAATCCTTAACATTAACTCCCGCAATATACTTTGCTAAATCCCCAACAGATATGGTTTCAATTTTTTCAATCATAGTATTATCAATTCTTGAAGATGATTCCTTTTGTATAGATTCTCTTCTTATGGTATCGCTAATCAAAACTTCCTTTAATAAAGTTGATCTAATGCTATCAAGCTTTTGAGCATAGCTAATATTAGGAACTATGATTAATACTAATAAGAAATTGATTAATACTTTGATTCTCATATTTTTTTAGACGTTTTACTATTAATTATCTTATAAAAGAATAATTTTTTTACTTATTGTAGTTTTCTCAGTCACTATCCTAATAAAATAAATTCCTTTTTCTGAAGAAGATAAATCAATTAATATTTTACCATTATTAATTGATTTTCTTTTAATTGTTCTTCCTTGGAAATCACAAATAATTATATCTGCCTTTGAATTTAATCCTTCAATATTAATATTAAATATGCCAGTGCTTGGATTAGGATAAATGTTAATTGATATTGAATTCATATTTAAATCATCAAATCCTTCACTTCCATCTGTCCTAAAGCTTATTTCCGTTCCAAAGATTGTATCAGTTGAACTTATTGCAAATGCACGATAAATATAGTTTGTATCTTCAAGTAAATTATTAAGCATATAAGATGTTTCATTCATATTTATAATAATATCAGCCCATAAATTCTCATCACTTAATCTATATTGAAAACCCTTATTAATTATTATTTGATTTCCTTCATAGAAGTCTCCATTAAGTATAGCAGAGTTTTCATTAATATTAGTAGGAGCCAATGTACTAACATTTATAGGTATATTTGGAATATCTCCGTTCACACTTATAACAAAATTATCTAAACAAAAATAAGATGGAGGATTCATTCCCCATCCACTATTGTCATTTGATTCTAATCTAATAATTACTTTTGAACATTCACCCAAAGAAGCAAGGTTTAAATATGTCCAATCCTTAAGATTAATATTATTACCATTCCTCTTATCTGCCAAGTAAACTGAAGAAGTCCTTGTTGTATCGCCATTTTCGTCATATCCATAAGCCACCATCTTAATATAAGAATTAGCAGGTAGGCTTGAAATATTATAGTTATATGTACTCATTGAATTTGTAACATAAGCGCCCAAAGGTTTAAATAATGAACTGTCTGCCATTCTAATAATATTATGTTCAGCAGTTCCTGCATAATCACTATAATAAGCATTAAGGTAAACTGAATCAGTTCCTTCCAATCCCATATTTGCAGCAGATTCATAATAGGAGTCCGTACTTGTTATAAGGTTCGATAAGCCAAAACCACAAGCAAAACTACCTCCATAAAGACCTAAGGCCTCAAAGGTTACTCCATTGCTAATATAATCTTTATGATAATTGCCATCAACATCTAATATTCCATTTGTAGAACTTACTATCTCGTATGTATTAGTTTGACTAAGCATTCCTTCGAAACCTGAAATTAAATAAGGTTCGCCTCCATTAATAACACAGACTCCTGTTAAATCAAATCCAGTTGAGGGTCCTGTAGAAGAAGCATCGTAGATAATATTACCTTGAGAATCAGTATCAACACCTCCATTAATATCAATTAGTCTAATAAATCGAATATTAAATTTATCCAAGTTAATATTGTCATTAATATCATTTAAATCGAATGGGGTACCATTACCTACCTCATACTTTCCAGCAAGATTATTTATTAGGGTAGGGTTAATGCTTCCCTCGGATACTGAATTGGAGATAGCAGGGAATCGAAAATAATTAATCCCATCACTACTTACTTCCACAAAAGCAAGTTCTAAATAATTTGGAGTGAAGCCATTTTCAAATACTGCAAAATCGTATCCTTGACCATTAATAATTGGTCTATCAAATGTAATGATAGCCTCACCATTTCTTCCTAATGAAATAGCTCTTGTTGTTGTACTGTCTGGTCTTCCTTGAGCCATATAATGTTTACCATAGGCTGAATAATCAGTAGAAGATGTTCCTTGAAAACCTCTTCTTACCTCAACACCCTTTGCCCAAGAAACGATATTAGGATTAGAAATACTGATAGCCTTACAACCTTCTGTGCCAACGCCACCATCAAATTGCCCAAATCCAACGTTTGATGCAATAAGCATAGAAACTAATAGAATGATTTTTTTCATACTCTTTTTTTTAAAATAATAAAAAACTAGAGCATCGAGAAAGAATATAAGACAAATAAACAAGAAAATCAAAAGAAAATACTCAATGAACTTTCTATTCGTCTCAAGCTCTTTCCTCGAAAGCTCAAAAACTTAATAATTCACTGGCAGGTCTTCTGACTTACTCCCAAGCATTACGCCTTCCCAAATCGTAAAATTCAGTGGCAAAAGATGAAATGCTTGTTTCTTTGGTGGAGCTTACAGCAGCGGGACTGTTTAGGATTTTCACCCAATTCCCTTTTAATCCAAAAAGAACCAATAATTTTGCAAAGATAGAGCTATTTTTTAATATGAATCAAAGAAGATATAGAAATAATTGAATAAATTATACTTAATTTATTGATTTTACGTTTTTAAAAGACAGTAATAAATATTTACTATATTAATCCTTAATAAATTAGATCGTATGAAAAAAATAATAATTATCTCTTCAAGTATAAGAGAAGGCAGATTAGGACATAGAGTATCTTTATTTTTAAAAAACTATTTAATAGATAACTCAATAGCAGATGCAGAAATTATAGACCTGAATGAATATAAGTTTCCTCTGTTTGAAGAGAGATTATTCAATATGCCAAATCCTCCTGCTAATCTTTTGAATTTTGTAAATAGGTTTAAAAATTCGGATGGAGTAATTATAGCTTCCTCAGTCTATAATTATAGTTTCCCTGCTTCACTAAAGAATGCAATAGATGTAATGTATCCTGAATGGAAGAGGAAGGTGGTTGCATTATCTTCAGCAACTATGGGCTTTGTTGAAGGTGTGCCAACAACATTTCAATTAGAAAACACCCTCTCTCAAATGGGAGCCTTTGTTTCACCAATAAAGTATTTTGCAATTAATATTTCTAAAGTCTTTAATGAAGATGGCAGTCCGGTTGATAAAGAAAAGGAAGAAAAGAAAATAAAACCAATGATTGACGAATTTATGTTCTTAATTGGAAAATTAACAGACTAATAAGAAGACTATACTTTTTATAAATAAAGACAGGTTATTTTTTACAAGGCAACCTGTCTTTTTTATAATAAGTTATAATTCTTTAGAAAGAATATCCTAAACCTAATTTTGTTTCAAAAGTTTGAAATGTTATCAATGATTCACGATCTCTATTATTCATATTTTAACAAAATATCTATCATATCCTATTGAAAATCTAAGGTGTAAATGATTAATAACTTGATAATCCATTGCTAATTCAGCATTTATATAAAAAGTATTGGCATCTTCAATCTTAATAGTGTTTCTTTCAATTATTTGATAATACAAATCACTTTGTGTTATAACATTATAATTCACATTGGATAATCCTAAATATATTGAAGGAATAAAAGATAATTTGTCAATTGCATGCAAATTGTCGCCTACTCCAATAAAAATATCATTTGCTTTCCAATTGCAATTGTAAATAGATAGAGGTTTAGAATAAGATAATGAAATATACTTATAGCCAATGCTAACTTGAAAGTTTAAATTAGATTCATGTGTATATTTAATGTTGAATAAAGAAAGAATAGAAAAATAACCATTAGGTGAATACCAAGAGTTAATCTCACCCTTAAACCTAAAGGAATTCCTGTTTCATAAAAAATAGAATAAGAACGTTGCAAGGTAAAAATCAACATTAAAGACGAGCAAACAAGTTGTTAAAAAGAAAAGTCAAAGAAGTATTCTTCAATCAAATTAATTCAATAATAAAATGGGAGGGGACTTCTTCAAAAATAAGTTAAGGAAAAAATATTAGTAAGCTTTTTGATCAGAATCAGGATTTACAAGATTAAAGGATTTTTATGATTACCACGAAGGGGTGAAAGGTTTGTAGGAAAATAGATTTAATCTAATTGAATTTATATTA
>JALNVJ010000043.1 GCA_023227645.1 Bacteroidales bacterium
CCTACATGTTGGTATAGATCAGATCCAGGCTCATCATTCTTATATGTTTATTCAAATAAGTTAATTTTTTATTATAATAATAATGCTGCGTTAACACCTGCAATTAATCAATCTATAAATATAAAAGATCTAACAGTTTCATTTAATATAAAAAATGATTTAGAAGCATATTATGGAAACAATGCAATGATTGTAGGTGTAATGGATAATGAATCTGATTATTCAACATTTGATACAGTGTTTGTTTTGAATATTCCTTACAATATACTTAAACGTGTTAACTTAAATTTTAATCAATATCAAGGCAGTGGAAAACATATTGTATTTAGAGCAAGTCATTATGATATTTCTAATTTCATTATTGATTATACCCCTCCTTGTGCAAGACCATACAATTTAACTTCAAATACTAATTCAACACAAACTGACTTATCTTGGTTCTCTGGCAATTCATACGATTCTCAGTGGTATGTTTATTATAAAACTAATTCAAGTACTGTATATGATTCCGTTTATGCAAATTCATCAACTTTTACATTAGCAAATCTCTTGCCTCAAACTAATTATACTGCATTTGTAAGAACATTTTGTGATTCTACTTTATCGGAAAGCACTGATACTATTGCATTTCGAACATATTGCAATACAATAAATAGTTTACCATATGTTGAGAATTTTAATACTTATGGTTCAGGTTTAACAGTCTTTCCAACTTGTTGGAAACAATATAATTCCGATAATGGAATACAAACAATGTATGTATATAATGGTAGTTTATATTTTAGAATGGCTTATAATGCTACAAGAATAGCAATAACACCTCGTTTTAATGATTCCATATATTTAAATAATTTAATGTTGAAATTTAAAATGGAGGCTGAATATTATTCAGAAGATACTACATTAAGAAATTTAACAATAGGAGCGATGACAGATGTTGAAGATATAACTACATTTGATTCTATTACTACAGTATCTGCAAATAGTAATTGGAGAAATATTGATATTAATCTTTCTCAATATGAGTTTTCTGGGCAGTATATTGCTTTTAAATATAGTTATGATCCAGGAGAAATGGGTATAAAAAATGTTTTAATTGATGCAATACCAACTTGTCCAAGACCAATTAATCCACAAGCAGATAATATAAGTACTACATCAGCAGATATTAGTTGGAATTTATTTACAGGAAATGAAACAACATGGAAAGTATATTATAAACCAACTTATAATTCAACTTATGATTCTGTAATAACTACAACAAATAATTTTACATTAAACAATTTAATGCCATCTTCAAACTATCAAGCATATATAGTAACATTATGTGATACCTCCCATTCTGCAAGTAGTGATACGATATATTTTAGAACAAACTGTTCAACTATTGATACATTACCATTTTTAGAAACCTTTACCCGTTCAGGAATAAATACATTTCCAACTTGTTGGACTACATCTTCAACAGATTTAATAAATGGAAGATTAACTATCGATAATGGAGATATTCTTATTACTCCCGAAATTAATAATGCAATAAATATTAGTGATTTGATGATTAGATTTAAATCTGCAATTTATTATGGATATCAAAATAATAGAGATAACATAATTACTATTGGGATGATGAGTGATCCAAATGATATTACATCATTTGATTCTATTACCTCAATAACATTTAATAACATATTGGCAGAATTTGACATTAGTCTTGAAAGTTACCAAGGTCCAGGGCATTATATTGCTTTAAAATCAAATGAAAACAATTCTACGATAGTATTAGATGATTTATTAATTGATGAAAGATTATCTCATTGTATTAGACCAGATAATATTGTAGCCACACAAAATTCTAATAATTTTTTGAGTGCAGATCTTTCTTGGCAAGTAAGGGATCCAAATGATGTGGGTTGGTGGATATTATACCAAGTTGGAAATTCAAATAATTATGATTCTATCTATTCAACAACTAATTCAATAACTATTCCAAATTTAGTTTCTAATACTAAATATTATTTCTATTTAAAAACATATTGCGATGTAGAAACAACATCACTTTTAACATCACCTATAACTTATATTACACCTTGTTATAATGCACCAATAAGTAATTTTCCATTCACAGAAGATTTTACAACAGGATTTAATTGTTGGAGGTTAAAAAATAATGGAGTATTAAGAGATATAAATTGGTCACTCAATAATGGTTCAGCTAAATATTTTGGGAACTATGATATTGGAGAAGATTCACGATTAATAAGTCCAGCTTTTAACTTTACATCTAATATGCAGATTACTTACAATATTTACAAAGAATATATATCAAATACTACAGAAAAAAGAGTTTTCGTATATATTAATTCAACTCCAGACACAATAGGTGCAATATTATTAGGGACAGAATACCCAAATGGTAGTTCTGGACAAACTCCATATTGGGATACTATTAATTATCTAATTCCTATTAATAGTTTTGGAGAAAGGTATATAATTTTTAAAGGAGACGGTTTTGGTGATTTTAGGGTTGATAATATAGTTGTTGAACCTTCACCAACTTGTCCTTCAAATTATAATCCTAATATTATTCAATATAATGATCATTCAATACAATTTAATTGGGATAATAGTATTTTAGTGCCACAAAATTGGATAATTGCTTATCAAGCTATAAATCCAGAAATTTTTAATCCATCTTCAACTTCAGCAACCCAAGTTATAATTCCAGATACATCATTAACATTAGCTACTATAAATGGATTAAATTTAGGTACAACATATAGCTTTGCTTTAAGACCATTATGTGATACCAACTGGTCAAATATTATATCTATTCATACTCCACAGATTGCTCAAATACCTTATGCTTGTAATTTTGAAGATACAATTGAAAATAAAAATTGGATAATATCTAATGGAAATGCAATAAATCGTTGGTATATATCTTCAGCTGTAGATAATGATACTATTGATGGTAATTCATTACTTATATCTAATGACAATGGAGTAACTAATGCTTATACTGCACATGCAATATCATGTGTAAGTGCGACAAGACAATTTGAATCAACTGGAGCTAATACATATACATTAAAATTTGATGTTAGAATGACAGGTGAGACTTCTTATGATTATCTTAAAGTATTTATTGTTGATGATGATACTGTTTATAGTGGTTCAGATTCAATATGTTACTATGGTAATAAAACTTATTCAACCCAGGCTGTTTTATTCGGCGGTTCAGGTGGAATTTGCCCGACATGTCCTTATTGGAGTAATAGCTATAATAATTCCACTATAACTAAGACGATACAATTAGGTAATCAAGGAGTGGCGGGTAATATTAAAAGATTAGTATTTGTATGGGTAAATGATAATTCAGATCTATATAACCCTCCACCTGCAATTGATAATATTTCTCTTAATGATAATAGAATAAGAATACAAATATATGATTCGATATGTCAGGGTAATAATTACACAGAAAATGGTTTTAATGTAGATAGTGCAGGTATATATACAAGAACAATTCAAACTTCAAATGGGAATGATAGTATCATCACACTAAACTTAATGGTTAATCCTATATATCATACAAATTTATCGGCTTCAATATGTAGGGGAAACACTTATGCAGAAAATGGTTTCAATGCAGATAGTGCTGGCATATACATACAAACCCTTCAATCAATAAATTCTTGTGATAGTATAGTCAGTCTTAATCTTTCAGTAATTGAAGTTGCAACACCAACAAATATTGAAATACAACAAGAAGGAAATCGCTTTAATATAAGCTGGCAAGTTCAATCAGATAGTTCAATCCTTTATCGTAATAATGAATTAATAGCAACATTTACAACCAATATTTATCAAGATACTAACCTTATTGAAGGGGTTAATTATTGTTATAAGCTAAAGGCAAAAAGTGGAGATTGTGAAAGTGAAGAAAGTCAAGAGGAGTGTAGAATATTATTAGGAATAAATGATGTTAATAAAGAAAACTACTCAGTGAATATTTATCCAAATCCAGCAAAAGATTATATAATAATAGAAGGAGCAAATATAGAAAAGGTAGAAATATATAATATCCACGGACAAAAACTCCAAGAAAAGAAAGTAAGTAATTCAAATAATATAACATTAAGCACCAAATCTCTTTCTAATGGAACATACCATATTAAGGTAATCCACCATAACGGACAAATAATTACAAAGAAACTAATAATCGCAAGATAGAGATTTTATTCTTATGATTATTATATATTGTTAATTCAAACATTTTACAGCGTCTTTTATTGCTATTTCTTTTATATTCTAACTGCTTAGTTTTCTATTTATACTTCCTTGTTTTGGATTTATACTTCTTAGTTTAGGTCAGAAATAGCCTATTTTTAGGGTGAAAATAGCCTATTTTTGGTCAGGAATAGCCTATTTTTGGGTAGAAATAGCCTATTTTTCTGTTGGAAATAGCCTATTTTTGGGGTAAACTAAGCCTTTGAAATTTATTTTAACTGCTTTAAAATTTAATTCTATGGCAATTAAATACTTTAAGAAGAAAAGGATAATTGTTATTAACTCAGTTTCTTAAGAAAGATATGTTCCTAATATGCAGTTAGAGAGTACTGTGGGATTTGAGGAATTGTTAGAAATGATTGAGAATAAGAGTACAATGAGTAGGGGTATTATGGGTGTGCTTGCTAATCTGTAAATATTAACCAATTTGTTTGGTTTGCGGTGCTTGATGTAAGTTTACCAATTGGTATATAATTATCTCCTTCTGTTCTTATCCAGCCATGGCTCCATGTTCCCATATCAAGGCAGATAGCAGTTTTTATACCCATTCTCACTAGAGAAGCTGAAAAATCATTTATCTTCAACCTTTGTTCTGATTCTATTATGCAGGGATTATTATTAATGATTACTAGTGCTCTCCGATAGGTTTCTCTTTCTCCAAAAATCCTACAATCCATTACAATGGAATCATTTACCAATAGCATTTGTTGAAAGAGATAGCCTCTTTTCCGAATTGCTTTAGTTTGAGATGTTTTTAAAGAGTGGTTAATTGGTTGTATTGAAACCTTTCCATCAATTATTGATACATAACCATTAGCAATTGATTTATAACCCCATTTCATATTTCCTTTTTCAATATATTTTCCCATTATACTTTTAAGGTCTTTCCCTGTGAAAGCTGCTGCAACAGATATTTTTATCCTTGTGTCATTTGAATCGGGACGTGTTGTTGTGAAATAAGCATGGCTATTTATTGGACGATAAACTATAAGAGTAATAGTAGTAGTGTCTATTTTTTGGTAAATAGTATCAACTTCAATTTTGGAAGTCCCATTATCATAAGTTTGCAATGGTTTGGAGTAGAGGTTAAAGCTAATTATTATACTTATTATTACTATGATAATTTTTCGCATGCTATTATTATCTTTTCGTTTTCTGAATTGGTAGTAAAAAATAGATAATCATCACCTCCGTCCTTAATACCTGTACGTTTTCTAATCTCTGCAACCATTTGAGGGAAGTTTCTAATGGTTATATTGGCTTTTGGAAAACGTTCTGATAGGGTTTTAATGTTTTTATGATTGTAGGGGAACAATGTTGTAATAATAAATGTCCTACCAGGGAAATTGTCAATCTTCTGCTCTGAAACAAATAAATGGGAGCGGGAAGCTATTTTCTTTATTGGGAAATATTCTGAAATAACATGATATCCTCCTGCTTTCATTACCGAAGCGTTAGGTTCGTACAAGAATGATTCTCTTTTTATATCGTTTTTGTTTGCTATATTTGGAGAGATTGTAGCATTATTAAATGAGAATTTTATTAATTTATTATTTGAATCAAAATCGATACAATGATATTTTATTTCCTCATTAAAACCTTTTTCTAAGATAACGAATAATTCCTTGCATTCATTCTTAACTGAAATAGTATGTATTTCTTTAATATTAATTAGCTCATTCAATAAGCTTTTTATCTCCAACATTGGAGAGAGTTTAAGTGCAATTGTTTTTGTTTTCTCAAATAGTTTTGGAATAAGATCAACAACATAGGGCTGGCAATCTTCTAAAAGGAATACTTTCTTTTGGTTTTCATTTCTGCGAGAAGGGTCAATGTATATGATATCTGTTTCTTCTAAATTGCTAATATTATTTAGGCTATTACCCTTAATGACTTCAATATTATTGAGGTTAAGAGTTTCAAAATTTGAAAGTGCTACTTCTGCAAGTTCAATATCTATTTCGTGATAATAAACCTTTTTGATTTTTTTTGCGAAGAATATATCATCAATTCCAAATCCGGAAGTCAGATCTCTTAGGGTTGATTCTGCTGGGAAGAGTGACGCTTTATATTTGGCAGTTTGTTCTGATGAGGTTTGTTCAAGGTTTATCTTTTTTGGGAAAATTATATTTTCACTCTCAATTAGGGAAGGGAACTTTTCTATAGCTTTTCTATATCCTTCAATTTGCCTTACGCATAGTTTGATATCAATATTTTCAATCTGAGGTTGGAGCAAAAGCTTGGTTGTGTTTGCTTCTATGTTTTCTTTTATAAATTCTTTTTCTTCTAAACTTAGTTTTTTCATTATGCAAATATAGGAATAATTTTAATTTCTTTATTTTTGCTGCTAATAATTAAACATTGTATATTTGCACGGATGAAATTTTACATGAAAGTTGGTCGAAACAAATCGAGAAAAGCTATTTTATTTTTATTAATAATTGTTTTTATTATGGCAAGTAATATTAGAGCTAATGCCCAAAATGATGAATTGAAAACTAAGAATAAACCTCAAAAAGTTGGTTTAGCACTAAGTGGGGGTGGGGCATTAGGTTATGCTCATATTGGTTTTTTACAAGCGATGAGAGAATATAAATTTGAGGTTGATGTTGTTTCGGGAACTTCAATGGGTTCAATTATTGGAGTGCTTTATTGTGCTGGTTTTACTCCTATTGAAATTCTTGACATTGTTGATAAGGAAAACATGAATACGATTTTGAATGTTGTAAAGTTAAATTCAAGTTTTGGGAAAGGTTTATTTAATCACGATAAGCTATCAAAAGTTTTAGAAAAAAATATTCCGCATAACGATTTCTCTAAGCTTAATATAAAATTCTATTGTTGTGTAACTAATTTCAATAATGCAACTTATAAATTTGTTGGAAGTGGAAAATTTTTAAAAGAATATGTGATTGCTTCGGGTACAATTCCTGTTATTTTTGAGCCAAAATTGGTTGAAGGAGAACAGTATATTGATGGTGGAGTTATGCAAAATCTTCCAGTTGAGCCTTTAATTTTTGAGAAATGTGATATAATAATTGGAGTTGATGTTGTTACGGTCCCTAACCAATCGGAAGTTAAAGGATTGGTTAATATTTTCTCAAGGGCAATGGCTCTTTCGATTATTAGCAACACAGAAAAATGGGCAAAGAAATGTGATTATTTAATAACTCCTAACTTAGAGAAGTACACAATAACAGATTTTGACAAAGCTCAAGAGTTATTTGATATAGGTTATGCGTATGGGAAAGCTTTTTTTGAAGATTATTGTAAAAAATAAACAAATCTAACTATTAGATTAATACCTTTTTTTCTTGTTAGTCTTTGAATGTGCATCCCTAACCTTAATATTGCTTCTGACAACGTTTGATCTCTTCTTTTTGTATGGACTAATTCCAACTGGATCTCCGTAAAAATTACTTTCACTGTAAGCGCAAGATGATGTTAGTATGGAAATTCCCGAAAAAGCCATCAGAGCAATACATATCATACATATTTTTTTCTTTATTTTCATAATATTTCTCGTTTACTAGTTTCTAATTTATTTTATTTACTATTTTGAGTTATTTGAGGCATAAAGTACGTAATATCAATAAATAGAGTTAAAATTAAATATATTCCAAATACAATTAGAACTCCTCCAATAACCCTATTAATATATGTAATAACCCTATCTGTCATAAATCTTTTTAACTCATTAGCTATAGCACATTTCATTAGGTCCATACTGAAAACTGTTATAAGAATTGAAAGCAGGAATAAGATTTGTAGATTTGCTTTTGGGTAGCTACTTGCAACTCCAACAGGAATCAGCCAAAATATCCAAATACTTGGATTTGCAATATTAAAAACAAATCCTTTGGCGATAGATTTAAATTGAAATCTTGTTTTAAGTTGAATCCCTTTTGGATGAGGTAAAGTTGCATGACGCTTCATTGCAGTATAAATGCCGAATATTACTAAGAAAAACCCTCCAGCCACTGCTAATGCTTTTTGAGCATCTTGAGATTCGAAAAGTGATGTTAATCCATACCAAGCTGTAAATGCAATGAATATATCACTGATTGATATCCCAATTGCAAGATGAGATCCTTTTTTAAAACCTTCGCTAATACTTGTCTGCAATAGTGAAAAGAATGCAGGACCAGCCATTAAGGAAAGTGTAAGACCAAATAATACTCCTTGTGTTATTGTGTGAAAATAAATCATATTATATATTGTAGGCTATTGTTTGAAATGCAAATTTACATAAATATCATTAATAATAAGCAAAACTAGGACGAATTATTGTATCTTTGCGGACTAAAATATTTAAAAAATGGAAACTAAATTGAATAATATAGAAGAAGCTATTGAAGACTTCAAGCAAGGGAAATTGTTGATATGTGTTGATGATGAAGATCGTGAGAACGAAGGAGATTTTATTTTCCCCGCTGAGCTAATAACTCCAGATATAGTTAATTTCATGATCACTCATGGAAGAGGATTAATGTGTGCACCATTAACAGAGGAAAGATGTAATGAGTTAAACCTTGATATGATGGTTTCTCAAAATACTTCTTCTCATGAAACTCCTTTTACTATCTCTGTTGATAAACTTGGAGATGGTTGTACAACTGGGATTTCCACAAGTGATAGAGCTAAAACAATTAAGGCTCTTTCAGATAAAAACACCCGTCCAGAGGAATTAGGCCGTCCAGGTCATATTTTTCCACTAAGAGCAAAGTCATCGGGAGTTCTACAAAGAGCAGGACATACAGAAGCGTGTGTTGATTTAGCACGTTTGGCAGGATTGGCACCAGTTGCAGTTTTAGTTGAAATACTTAACGAAGATGGAACCATGGCACGTATGCCTCAATTAATGGAGATGTCTAAGAAGTTTGGAATAAAGATAATTTCAATTAAAGATCTTATAGCTTATAGAGTAAACCACGAAACTCTAATTAGAAGAGAGCAAGAGGTTAGTCTACCAACAGCTTGGGGTGATTTCAAATTAATTGCTTATACCCAATTAAACAATCAAGCTACTCATATGGTTCTTAAAAAAGGAACTTGGGAAAAAGACGAACCAATTGTTGTTAGAGTTCATTCTTCTTGTATGACAGGAGATATTTTTGGGTCTTGCAGATGTGATTGTGGAGACCAATTACACCAAGCAATGAAAATGATTGATGAAATTGGCAAAGGAATGGTTATTTATATGAGCCAAGAAGGAAGAGGAATTGGTTTGGTTAATAAAATTAAGGCATACCATCTTCAAGAACTAGGTATGGACACTGTTGATGCAAATATTGCCCTTGGATTTCAGGCAGACGAAAGAGACTACGGGATTGGAGCTCAAATTATAAGAGATCAACAAGCAACCAAAATACGTCTTTTAACCAATAACCCAGTAAAGAGAACAGGGCTTGAAGGATATGGAATTGAAATACTAGAAACCCTTCCTTTGGTAGTTGGGCACAACAAATACAACGAAAAATATTTAAAGACCAAAGCTGAAAGAATGGGACATACTTTAAAGATTGATTAAAAGAGAGTTGTGCATATCTTAACTAAAATAAACGGTGCAAAATAAACAATTATTCGAAAATTGTATTATATTTGCAGAGTAAGTAAACTAAAAGATTGAATGGAAGATTTACATAAGCTTATTTCAGGTATAGACTACAAGGTTAGAAATCTGATAGGAGAAAATCATAAATTAGAACAAACAGTAATAAGTTTACAAACAGAAAAACAAAAATTAGATAAGATTGTATTGGAACAATCGGAATTGATTAATAATTTAAAAGAACAAATTAAAACATTAAAATTAGGAGAAGCAATAAAAAGTAGTTCAGATATAACAGAGGTTAAACTGAAAATAAATAACTTGGTGCGTAAGATAGACAGATGTGTGGGGATGATAACTAAAACTGAGCAATAATAATAAATTCTAAATGCAAATGACTGAGGATATATTGATAAGTGTAGAAATAGCAGATAGAATTTATAAGGTTAGGGTAAAAAGAGAAGAAGAAGATGTTTTTAGGAAAGCCGTTGAAGCAGTTAAATTAAATATCAAAGATTACGCCAAGATGTATGCTTATAAAGATAAACAAGACCTATTAGCAATGGTGCTACTACAATATGTAACATCTTATATAAAGATAAAAGAAGAAAACATTTTTAGTGACAAACAATTAGTAGCAAAATTAGAAGAAATAGACAGCATACTCTGCAAGGAAGAATAAATATAGAAAAAGCATATTAAAAAGCGGTATAAAAAGCGCAAAGGCGGTTATTTTTTACAATGTAAAACAGTAACATGCACACCAAAAAGCGCGGTTTTCTTCATAAATCTTTAACATCCTTTTACTTTTTTA
>JALNVJ010000044.1 GCA_023227645.1 Bacteroidales bacterium
ACTTCTGCAATAACTAAATCAGCAGCCATTGCAATAAAAGGGTTGAAATTCTTAGTAGTTCCTCTAAAAACAAGGTTGCCATATTTATCAGCCTGGCTTGCGCCAATAATTGCTACGTCAGCTCTAAGTGGTTTTTCAAGTAGATAATCTACTCCGTCAATATTAACCTTTTGTTTGCCTTGTTCAACAATTGTGCCAAGTCCAGTTAGAGTAAGTACTCCACCAAGTCCTCCGCCTCCACAACGAATTCTTTCAATTAGAGTTCCTTGAGGAACTAGTTCAACTTCCATTTCATTAGCAAGCATTTTTTCACCTGCCACAGGATTTGTTCCGATATGAGATACGATAGCTTTCTTAACCAAACCTTTAGCAACCAATAATCCAGAGCCCGATTCAGGAAATGCAGTATCGTTACAAATAATTGTTAAATCTTTCTTTCCAGCCTTAGCAATTGCCTCAATAAGTTTGTGAGGAGCACCAACTCCAAGGAATCCACCAACCATAATAGTCATGCCATCTTTTATTAAATCAACAGCTTTGTCTATATCAATATGTTTCATACTTATGTTTTTGTTTAATATTTTTACATAGAAAATGCAAGGCAAAATTAAATATTATTTACCTAAGAACCAAATCGAGTATAATAAATCATATTGTTTATCATATTGAAAGTGAATATAAAATTCTATTTAACAATAGTTAAGTCTTTGATTCAAGTCTTTTGAGCTTAATAATTTATATATTATTTTAATATATTATTTGATTGATTCTAATCTAAAATCAATCCTATCTTATTATGTATTATACAATTATTTATTACCTTTGCATACAAAATTAATAATAAACACAGTAAAAGAATATAAATAATGAATACAAAGGTTACAAAAGAACTAGTAAACCCAAGAAGCATTGTGGTTGTAGGTGCATCAAATGATGTTTCAAAACCAGGTGGAGCAATATTAAGAAATATTATTGAAGGTGGATTCAAAGGAGAATTATATGTTGTAAACCCAAAAGAAAGTGAAATTCAAGGTATTAAATGTTATAACAATATAAGCGACGTACCACAAGTTGATTTAGCTGTTTTGGCTATTGCTGCTAAGTTTTCTGAGGTAACCATTAAGGTATTAACAGAGGAAAAGGCATGCAAGGCATTTATTATTATTTCTGCAGGCTTTGGTGAAGAGAGCCAAGAAGGAAAAGAACTAGAACAAAGAATTGTTAAGCAAATAGAAGATAATAATGGATGTTTGATTGGACCAAATTGTACAGGAATATTCACTCCTCACCATCATGCAATCTTTTCAAAACCTTTTCCAAAATCTTCTTCTAAGGGAGTAGATTTTATAACAGGTTCTGGGGCAACAGGATGTTTTATTATGGATATAGGTATGCAACAAGGTTTGAGTTTTAACCATTGTTGGGCAGTAGGTAATTCAGCACAATTAGGAGTTGAAGATATTTTACAATACCACGACGAATCGTTCGATCCTAAAACATCATCGAAAGTTATCTTAATGTATGCCGAAAATATCAAGGACCCATCTAAATTACTAAAGCATGCTACCTCCCTGAATAAGAAAGGTGTTAGGATAGCTGCAATAAAGTCTGGTGGTTCAGAAGCTGGTTCAAGAGCAGCTTCATCCCATACAGGTGCATTGGCTTCTCCAGATGTTGCAGTTGATGCATTATTCCGCAAGGCAGGTATTGTTCGTTGTAATGGCAGAGAAGAGTTAATTACTATTGGAGCAATTTTCACCTACCCTCAATTTGAAGGAAAGAATATTGCAATTATAACTCATGCAGGTGGACCTGCAGTAATGCTAACCGATGCTCTAAGTAAGGGAGGGATGGAAGTTCCGCATATTGAAGGAACAAAGGCCGATAAGCTTCTAACAAAACTATTCGCAGGTTCAGCTGTTGGAAACCCAATTGATTTCCTTGCAACTGGAACTCCAGAACAGTTAGGTGATATTATTGATGCTTGTAATAACGATTTCGATAATATAGATGCAATGTGTATTATTTTTGGCACACCAGGTTTAGCTCCAATCTTTGAAGCATATAATGTAATTGATGAAAAACTAAAGACATCTAAAAAACCAATATTCCCAATTATGCCATCAACACTTGTTGCAGGTGATGAGGTTAGAGATTTTGTTTCAAAAGGTAATAACTACTTCCCAGAAGAAACTGTTTTTGGAGCAGCTCTTGCTAAAATTAAATCAACACCAAAGCCAGCTTCACAAGCAAATGACTTAGTTGAAATAGACGTTAAGAAAGTTCGTGAAATTGTAGACGGAGCTAAGGACGGTTATATGGATACTAAGATAATGATTGAATTACTTGATGCTGCAGGAATATGTCATTCAAATGAAATTTCTTCAGACAAGGTTGAAGATTCTATTGCATTTGCAAAACAATATGGCTTCCCACTTGTAATGAAAGTTGTTGGCCCAGTTCATAAGAGTGATGTTGGTGGAGTTGTTCTAAATGTTAAAGACGAAGAAACAATACATAGAGAATTTGAAAGATTGATGAAGATAAAAGATACTTATGCAGTTCAAACTCTTCAAATGCTATTTGGAACAGAAATTTATATTGGGGCAATGAAAACTGAATTATTCGGACACCAAGTTCTTTGTGGAATAGGTGGAATATTTATTGAAGTATTGAAGGATGTTCAATCAAACCTTGCACCAATAGGAGTTTCAGAAGCAAAACAAATGATTAAGAATCTAAAGAGTTATAAGATAATTGAAGGTGTACGTGGTCAAGAGCCAGTTAACCAAGATCTATATGCTGAGCAAATAGCAAGAGTTAGTGCATTGGTTCAAGCTGCTCCAGAGATTGCAGAAATGGATTTAAATCCACTATTAGGTTCTGCAAAAGCAGTAGTGGCTGTTGATGCTCGTATTAGAATTGAAAAATAATAAATACAATATATTATGAATAAAATATTTTGGGCTAATTTAGCATTATCATTATTAATAATAGCAATGTTCTTGTTGCAGTTCACCCCCCAGTTAGAACCTTTTAAGTATTGGATATGCTTTATTATCACAGTAGTATCCACAATTATTATTATTATGAATACCCTTCGTTTGGTTTCCAATCTCTCTAAGTCAAATAAAGAAATCTTAAAAGCAAATAAGAGAATTAAAGAATTGGAGAAAGAGAAAACCATAGAGGAAGTAGCGGAAGAAGTAGTTGAATAGATAAATAGCGGAATATAAATATGAAATTTAAAGATATTATTCTTGCCCTTATAGCTATAGGGGTACTATCTCTGTTTTTCTTAATTGAGCCATTAAAAGATGGTTTTATGCAATGGAGTGGAGCAAAAGATTTGAGATATTTCTTACTTGCATTTGTTAAGTTTGCAATACTAGCAACTCTTGGCGAAAGTATTGGTCTAAGAGTGTCAAAAGGAGTATATAATCAAAAAGGTTTTGGACTTCTTCCAAGAGCAATTGTTTGGGGATTCTTAGGTGTTGTAATCTCTCTTGCGATGGGGTTATTTGCACGTGGTACATTTGGAGTATTTGGATATTTTGGATTAGATTTAAATCCAACAACCTTACAAGAGCAGAGTTTTGGAATTAAAATACTATATGCATTTTCTGTATCAATATTTATGAATACATTCTTTGCACCAGTATTTATGACCTTTCACAAAATAACCGATACTCATATACTTGAAAATGGAGGTAGTCTCAAGGCTCTAATCACCCCTATTCCTATGCGTAGGATAATTGCAAATCTAAATTGGGAAGTTCAATGGGGATTTGTATTTAAGAAAACAATACCATTTTTCTGGTATCCAGCACATACAATAACATTCCTATTGCCAAAAGAATTTCAAGTACTATTCGCAGCCCTATTAGGTGTAGCTCTTGGAGTAATTCTTTCCATTGCTAATATGAAAAAGAAATAATATGATAAGATTGAGATCAATATTTATTCTACTCTTTCTAATTATCAGCCTACAATCTATTAGCCAAGAATCGAAAAAGTTTTCCTTTGAAGTCTATGGTATTTTAGATATGCAAGGGTTATATAACGATAGAAATACTTATTCGGCAATAGATGGTCTGTTTTCACTTTATCCACTCTCCCCTTCTTATGGCATAAACCAAAAAGATCTAAATGCAAAACAAGCATGGAATTTTTCTGCAGCAGCTTCAAGAATAGGGGTGAGGTTAGGTCTTGGAGAAGCATTAGGAGCTAAAATAACAGGGGTAATAGAAGCAGATTTTACAGGACAAGCAGGTGGCTTGGCTCATTATTTCCGACTAAGAATGGCTAATATAAATTTGAAATGGGACAACACCCAAGTTCTTATTGGTCAGCATTGGAGTCCAATGGTTATACCAGAAATGATGCCTTCAAATCGTGATTTGCATAATGGAGCACCCTTTCATCCCTTTGCTCGTCAAAGTCAGATAAGAATAGATTTTCAGCCAATTGAGAATATTAACCTTGTTGGTGCATTAGGTTTTCAAAGAGATTTTGCCAATTTTGGAGTAAATTCATCAAGAGACTATAAACAGCAGTCCAATACTCTTATGCCTGAATTAAATCTCTATGTCCAATATCGCTCAAAGAACTTGTTTTTTGGCGTTGGTGCTAAACTAACTAATCTACAACCAAGAGAGGAATATACTTTTGGCACTAATACTTACAGTCTAAGTACCACAATGTTTAATTATACCACAACTGCATTTCTTAATTATAAAAAAGGAAACGATGATTTTAAGATACAAGCTCTCTATGGCGAAAGTATGAATGATCTAAGTCTTTTGGGAGGTTATTACGAATCTTCTTTCGACACCATCAATCATAACTTTACCTACATGCCAACATCTGTTTTATCAGCTTGGATAGATTACTCACATAGTTTTGGAAAACTTAAACCAGCCTTACTTATGGGATATTCAAAGAACTACGATGTAAATGAAAGTAATTTTGCAAGTGCTTACGGTATAGGAATGGATATAAATAATTATTTTAGGGTAGCACCAAGAATAGAATATTTCTTCCTAAGTAATTTTTCACTAACTTTGACCCTTGAATATGCAAGTGTAAAATTCAACGATAAGGTTGCAAAGCAAAGAGTTGAAGGATTTAGAACAGCATTTGCTTTGTGTTATTTATTTAATTATTAGATGAAAAAACAAGCTTTTATAAAATATCACGGTATAGGAAACGATTTTATCCTAATAGATAATAGGCGAAAAGATTTCCAATTATCTGATAAGGAGATTCAATTAATTTGTGATAGGCATTTTGGAGTAGGATCTGATGGTTTAATCCTTTTAGAAAGATCTTTTGGTGTAGATTTTAAAATGATATTCTATAATCCTGATGCTACCAAAGATATGATGTGTGGAAATGGTGGCAGGTGCATAGTAGCATTTGCCAGACATATAGGGATTGTGAAGATTAAATATAAGTTTGAAGCACCAGACGGCATTCATACTGCTGAGGTTTTTGAAAAACTAAGAAGGAATAAATTAAATATCAAACTAAGTCTTCTTGATGTAGATAATATTGTTGAATACACAGATGGGCAGTTTATCAACTCAGGAACTGCTCATTTTGTTAGCTTTGTAAATAATCTCTCTGAGTTAGATATAAATACCTTAGGTAGTAAAATTAGGCACGATAAACGTTTCTCTGATATTATGGGTACAAATGCCAATTTTGTTGAAATAATTGCTCCTGGGAAACTAAATATAAGAACTTTCGAAAGGGGAGTAGAGGGAGAAACCCTAGCCTGTGGAACAGGAATAACCGCTTCGGCAATAGCCTATGTTGATAGATATAATATTCAAGAAAACCCAATAATAATCAATGCCAAAGGAGGAGAATTAAAGGTTTATTACACTAAAACCCCTGATAATAGATATACCAATATCTTCTTAGAAGGATTTGCAGAAAAGGTATTTGAAGGAGTTTTCTTTTTTGAAAGATAAATTATATTTAAAATACTTAAACATTTAGATTAACAAAACTAACTCTTCGTTTTAATTTACTGAATCGCCGTTTCATTTTACTGAAACGGCGATTCATTTTCGTGAAACGCCGTTTTATTTTTGTGAAATAAAGATAAATTTTGGGAGGTTTTTTTAATATTAGTTTTTCTTTCTAAATACTGAGCTCATCTTTGCCCAAAATGATTTCTTTTCTTGTGATGTTTTCTCTGATGTAATATCTCCTTGATCAATATCCATTTGATCTGGATTGTTTTCTTCTTGTTTTAGTGAAGCTTCTTCTGGATTTTCGGTTGCAACATTTTCAGTTAGATAGATTTTTTCTACTTCAAAGAAATTTGGTCGTGATTCTGGTTTAAGGATATTTATGCTTTTTAGTACCTTTTCTATCTCAAGTCTGTCTTCTGGGGTGTCGGCAGAATAATACTCTATAATATATGTATAGCCATTATCTACGATTCCATAGAATCCTCCTCTGTAATAATCTCTTAATGGACTATTGGTGTATTCTACAAATTTCCCTTTAAGTTTATTGAGTTTTTGGGTCTTAACTTTTTCAATTATCATATATTCAAAGCCAGGTTTTAGACTTTTTTCTGATGAAGCGTTTATAATTGCTGATTCTTCATCAACTGCTTTCTTTATGCAATGAATACTTATCTTATTTGAATTGGTTTGATTGTAGAAAAGAAGTTTGAAGTCGAGCATTTTCTTTTCAGTCTTACTTATAAGCCAATTGTCGGGCATTTTGAGGCTTATGTTCTCTATTTCAACTTTCAATAGATTCTTTTGAGCATAGATATTGCTTGCTGACAATGAAATTAATATAAATAGTATTGCTGTAAAAATCCTTTTCATATCTTCTTTTAATTTTTATTTTAAGTTATATCTGCAAATATACTATAAATAATTTGTTTGAAAGAAAATTTTAGTATTTTTGCATTCTTAATATTCAATAAAACGAATTTAAGAATGTTTACTATAACCATTTAAATTTCTATTCTTGTAATTTGAATAGAAGATATTCTAACAAAGTAATAATATGGACAACCAAGATCAAAACACTGTTAATTCAGTTGAAGAAAATGTAGTTAATTCTACAGAACAAGAAACAAATCATGTTGTTGAAAATGCAACAGAGATTACATCAGAAATTACTCCAGAAGCTACAGTTGAGGTAGCAGAGGTAGCAGTTACAAATGAAGCTTCCGAAGAAGCATCTCGCAAAAATTATTCTGAAGAAATTCTTTCAGTTGAACATGAACATGACGAGGAGTCGGAAGAAGAGGAAATTCATGAGTCTATTGATGAGCTTACTGTTCATTATTCAAAAATGAATCGTCAAGAGTTGATGGATGAAATTAAATCTTTGGCCAATTCTGAAAATATTCAACAAATGAAATTGCGAGCTAGCTTAATTCGTAATTCTTTTAAGTTACTAACTACTGAAGCTATTAATTTGTCTAAGGAAAAGTTTTTGGCTGATGGTGGTGTTGAAGAAGATTTTAAGTTTGAAGATGATGAAATTGCTGTTGAGTTCAATAAGTATTATTCACTTTATAGAGAGAAGAGACAACAATATTTAGAATTACAAGAAAGAACTAAGCTTGAAAATGTTGCTAAAAAGAATGCAATTTTAGATGAGTTGAGGGCTTTGCTTAGTTCAGAAGAAGGATTAAAAGAGACATACGATAAGTTTAATCTTATTCAGGAGAAATGGAAGATTGTTGGTCAGGTTCCAAGAACGGAAGTTAATGGACTTTGGCAAAATTACCATTTCTTAATTGAAAAATTTTATGATAAGGTTAAGATTAATCGTGAGCTAAGAGACTTAGATCTTAAGAAAAATTTGGATGCTAAAATTGAATTATGTGAGAGAGTTGAGGGGTTGATTTTGGAGCCATCTATTAATAAATCATTTAAAGCTCTTCAAGAAATTCATCAACAATGGAAGAGTATTGGATCTGTTCCTATGGATAAGAATGAAGAGATATGGGAAAGATTTAAAATTGCATCAGATAAGATAAATAAACTTCGTCAAGATTATTACGAGACAATGAAGGTTGAGCTTGAAAGTAATCTACTTGCCAAGATTGCTCTTTGTGAGAAAGCTGAAGAGATAATTCAAAAAAATAACGAAACTCCAAAGGATTGGAACGATTCAACCAATGAGATGAATGATATGCTTAAACTTTGGAAGAGTATTGGTTCTGTTCCTCAAAAAGATAATGAAGTAATTTGGACTCGTTTCAAATCATGTTTAGATAATTTCTTTGCAGGTAAAAAAGAGATATTTAATAAATTGAAAGAAGAGCAAGATATTAATTATAATAAGAAGGTTGAGATATGTGTTAAGGCAGAAGCTATTTCTGAAAGAACTGATTGGAGATCTGCAACTCAGGAGCTTCTAGGCTTACAAAAGGAATGGAAAGAAATTGGTTATGTCCCTAAAAAATTATCTGATAAGTTATGGGGTCGTTTCCGTAGTGCTTGTGATAAGTTTTTTGAAAACAAATCTGCTTTCTATGTAGATAATCGTGCTAAGGAAACTGAAAATCTTGCAAAGAAGGAAGATTTGATTAAACAAGTTATTGAATTCCAATTTGGAGATAATAAAGAAGAAAACCTTAATGCTATAAAAGATTTCCAACGTCAATGGTCAGAAATACAGTATGTTCCATTGGCTGAAAAGGAACGTCTTCAAAAAGAATTTAGAGGTGCAATTAATGCTCATTTTGAAAAGCTTGAAATTGATGTTCGCCAATTCCAATTAAGCACCTATAAGGAAAGAGTTTTCCAAGGTGGTGGTGATGATAGGTCATTTTCTAAAGAGAAGAGATTCTTACAAGACAAGATTCAAAAGCTCAAAGAAGATGTTAATTTATGGGAAAATAACCTTGGATTTTTAGCTAATTCTAAGCAAGCTGATATTTTGAAAAATGAGTTTGAAAAGAAAATGGAAAATGCAAGGAAAGAAATTGCTTTAAATGAAGCTAAATTAAAGATGATTGATAGCCCAAGTGCGACTGAAATAAAATAATTTAGCCAACTCTATTGCAAATTAAATAAATATTTATATCTTTGCTAACTGAAAATTAATATAAATAATTACTAATCCCGTTTAAATCAATGGATAAACGGCAAAATAAAAAATATGAAAAAAGATATTCATCCAAAAAATTACCGTCTTTGTGCATTTAAGGACATGTCAAATGACGAAGTTTTTATTACAAATTCTTGTTCAGACACAAAAGATCAACTTGAGATTGATGGTGTAACTTATCCATTAATTAAAATGGAAATTTCAAATACATCTCACCCTTTCTTCACAGGAAAGGTTAAACTTGTGGATACTGCAGGTCGTGTTGATAAGTTTATGAACAAGTACAAAAACCGTAAGGAAGTAAAATAACATACTAACTATATGTATTTTAAAAGAGTTCTATCATTATTGGTAGAACTCTTTTGTTTTAATAAATATTTTTATTTAACTATGTCTTATGTTTATATGAAACAAATTGCATATATTTGCGTTGTAATATATAAATAATCAAAACACATTTTCATCATGAGTTACATACTATTTGACGACGTTTCAAGGAGATCATTAAAGCCTTTAACTTATATCAGACCAATTTGTGATATTCGTATTGGAATACTCACTATTAGAGAGAAATGGGAAAGATATTTGGGAGAGAAAACTTCTACTCTAACAGAGGAATATCTTTCTTCAAAATTCCCAATTGAATTTGCGGATTCAATGACTTTAATTAATGGTTCTATATGTCCTACGCCAAAATTAGTTGAAGCTATTAAAAACCTATCTTTCAATCAAGTTTTAGTTTGTAATGACAATATTATTGCTATGACTAAGACAAGAGAGGATTTTCTTTCAGAGAGTGAAGATACCAACAAGGTTGAGTTTGATCCAGATTTTATTAAATTAAATAATCTTTGGGATATTTTCCTAATGAATGGAAGGGCAATTAATGAAGATTTTGAATTAATTACAAAGGGACGTGTTTCTCAAAAATTAAGTCCAACCAATACTGTTATTGGTGAAGGAAGTATATTTATTGAAGAAGGTGCTAATGTTGAATGTGCTATTTTGAATACAAAGAATGGACCTATTTATATTGGTAAAGATGCCGAAATTATGGAAGGATGTGTTATTAGAGGTCCTTTTGCAATGTGCGAGAATGCTGTTTTGAGACTTAATGCTAAAATATATGGATCCACTACGATGGGACCTTATGTGAAAGTAGGAGGAGAATTAGACAATGTTG
>JALNVJ010000045.1 GCA_023227645.1 Bacteroidales bacterium
ACAAAGAGCCAAGCTTTTATTTAAACATTATCCTCTCTTAAAAACAGCATATGAACACATATTAGAATTTAGGAGCATATATGAACTTCATTCTATAAGTGATGCAGAGAATAGACTCTTAAAATGGATAGATAAGACTGAGAGATTACAACTGAAGGAATTTAATATCGTTGCACATACTATCAAATACAACCACGAGCAAATTCTTTAGAGCTAATCTAATAGGAGTTACTGATACTGACTTTTTCCTACTCAGACTTTATAAACTTTTCGCTTAGTCCCCAAATATTTCATGTGAGCCCACAAAATTATGTAAATCCTCGTGACAAAATTTAAACGCCATAACAATTTACTGAAACACCGTTTTAAAAAAATGAAACGGCGTTTCAAGAAATTAAAACGGCGTTTCATAAAGACCTAATCTTTTACAATTTATTTTATTTTTTTAAAGCTTTAGCCCTAAATATCCCACATATAAAATACTATATTAATTTCTTTATAAGTGATTGTTTTTTCTTATTAAAAGGAGGATATCGCAGGGTAATATCTAACCAATTTTTTCTAATTAGAACGGATCTTTGGTGGGAGAAGGTTTCAAAACTCTTCTTACCATGATATGCTCCCATACCACTATTGCCCACTCCTCCGAAAGGTAGGTTTTCAGGAACAATATGCATAATAGTATCATTAACACATACACCACCTGAAGAGATCTTAGATATTATCTTGTTTTGTATTTGTTTAGAATTTGAGAATATATATAGAGCAAGAGGTTTTGGTTTAATTCTAATAGAAGCAATTAATGTCTCAATATTTTCAAATGATATTATAGGAAGTATTGGTCCAAAAATCTCTGAATGTAATAATTCGGAATCTTTTCTAATATTCTCAATTAGGGTAGGAGAAATAAACTTATTATCCCTATTAATTTTTCCACCATATATTATATCTCCATTATCTAATAGGGCAGACAATCTATCAAAATGTAATTCATTAATAATTCTTCCGTAATCCTTAGAATTTTCTTCATTTTCAGTATAGAAGCTATTAATGACAACTATTATTTCCTTAATAAACTCTTCTTTGATATCTTTATGAATAAATATATGGTCAGGAGCAATACAAGTTTGTCCAGAATTTAGGAATTTACCAAATGCTATTCTCTTAGCAGATAATTTAATATCAGCAGTTTTATCAACAATACAAGGGCTTTTGCCACCAAGTTCCAAAGTTATAGGCACAAGGTTCTTAGAAGCCTTTTCCATAACGAGTTTACCTAATTTAGGACTTCCTGTAAAGAATATATAATCAAAAGATAGGTCAAGCAATCTTTGATTTTCATCCTTTCCTCCAATAATAGTTTTAATATAGTTACTATCATATATCTTATCAGTTATCTTCTTAATAATTAATGATGTATTAGGACTATACTCTGCAGGTTTAATAATTGCAGTGTTTCCAGATGCAATAGCTCCAATTAATGGTGAAAGAGATAATTGAAAGGGATAGTTCCAAGGAGAGATAATCAATACCACACCATAAGGTTGAGATATAATTTTTGCCTTTGAAGGGAAACAAGAAAGAGAGGATCTTACTTTCTTAGCTTTAGTCCATTTACTTAATTTTTTAACACATAGATTAATCTCTGAGATAAGAATTCCTATTTCAGTAATATATGCTTCCTCAGCAGACTTATGTAAATCTTTAAAGAGGGCATCTTGTATCTGTTCTTCATTATTAATAATTTCTTGTTTTAAGGCTTTTAAGTTCCTTATCCTAAAATCTATATCTAAGGTTGAATCGCTTAAGAAATACTCTTTCTGTGATTCAAAGATTTTTTCAATATTCTCTTCTTTCATAATATAAGTGGTGAAATTAATTTTTTCTTATCTTTAAATATTAAGCCTGCTAAATAATATGATAGTTCAGTTTATATTATCCCAACTCCTCCACCAACCAATACATCACTTAAAATTTGGTTATATTATCATTCCTTAAACTTCTAATATCATAATCAATAGGTAAAGCACAAAGGCCAGATAAAATTACAGTACCTGAGGATAAAAAACTATTATTAAGAATTAAATAATCCTTAGGTACTTTATTTTCTAATATTGTATCCTGAGAGTAAAGATTATTTACACCCAGAATCATTAATAGGAGTATAACTCTTTTAAGCATTTATTTACCTAATAGCGTAAACATTTTATTCTTATAGGCCTCAACTCCAGGTTGGTCGAATGGATTAACACCTAATAGGTATCCACTTAATCCACAAGAAAATTCAAAGAAAAAGACTAGTTTTCCTAAATGTTCTTCATCCAATTTATCAAGACTAATAATGATTTGAGGAACCTTTCCCTCAATATGTGCCATCGAAGTTCCTACCTCTGCCTTATGATTTATTTCTGTTAATGATATATTGGATAGATAATTTAATCCATCATTATTAGTTCCATCATAAGGTATCTTAACCTTTTTATTGGAATTTTCAACATGGATTATAGTTTCAAACATTAGTCTTTCACCATCTTGGATATACTGTCCCATAGAATGTAGGTCGGTTGTGTTAGAAACACTTGCAGGGAATAAACCCTTGCCGTCCTTTCCCTCACTCTCTCCAAAGAGCTGTTTCCACCATTCAGAAAAATATTGTAGAGTTGGCAAGTAATTTACCAACATCTCAATTGATTTACCTTTACTATAAAGTAGATTCCTATATGTAGCATATTGCCAAGCAGGATTGTCTTCAAAAATAGTATTGGTAATTAGTTGATACCTAATAAGTCTTGCACCTTCAACCAATGCATCTATATCAAATCCCGCAACTGCAATTGGTAGTAAACCAACAGGGGTAAGTAATGAATATCTTCCACCAACATCATTTGGCACAATATAAGTTTTATAACCTTCTTCAATAGCAAGGTTTTTCAACGCTCCTTTTTCCTTATCTGTAATTGCAATTATTCTTTCTCTTGCTTCTTGTTTACCGTATTTTTTTTCAAGATGTGATTTTAATATTCTAAATGCTATTGCAGGTTCTAAAGTAGTCCCACTCTTTGAAATAACTGTTAGGCAATAATCCTTCTTATCTAACAATTCCAATAAATCAGCCATATAATCCTCGCTAAGGGTTTGTCCAGCATAAATAATTTGAGGGAAATTTCTATCACCATAAAGAGCATCAAAACTATGTTTAAGAGCTTCAATAATAGCCCTTGATCCAAGATATGAGCCACCAATTCCCACAACAACATAGACTTCCGCTTTCTTTCTAATTTTTTCAGCCTCGGCTTGTAGATCTAGTATTAAACCTTTAGAAACTTTAATAGGAGAATCTAACCATCCTAGAAATTCATTCCCTTTGCCAGATTTTTCAACAAGAGACTTATGTGCCATTTCCAATTTGGGCATCATATCTTTAATATCTCCCATCTCTACCAAAGAAAAAGACGTACTGAAATCAAAATTAAGTTTAATCATAATCGAAATTTTAAAAGTTTATGGAGCAAAGTTAAACAATAAAAACTAATTTTCCAATTCTTTTTCCTCATTTTATTTATTAAGTTATTTATTTTTTTTACTTTTGTTCCTGAATATATTATTTAATTATTTTTAAATTTATGGAACAAATACAATCTTTTATTTCTGCATTTAGTAGTTTCTTATGGGGATGGCCTATGATTATTTTACTATTAGGCACTCATATTTTCTTAACAATTCGTCTTCGTTTTCCCCAGTTTAAAATTTTTACAGCAATTAAACTTTCAATTACCAAAGATAAAGAGTCTTCAGGTGATATTTCACAATTTGGAGCTTTAATGACAGCTCTTGCTGCAACCATAGGTATTGGAAATATAGTAGGAGTTGCAACTGCTGTTTCTCTTGGTGGTCCTGGGGCTGTGTTTTGGTGTTGGATAACAGGGGTTTTAGGCATTGCAACTAAATATTCAGAAGGTTTGCTTGCAATTAAATATCGTCAAAAAACAAAAGATGGTACTATGATAGGTGGGCCTATGTATGCATTAGAAAAAGGTTTAGGAATGAAATGGCTTGCTGTTTTGTTTTGTATATTTACAATAATTGCTTCTTTTGGAATAGGTAATGGAGTTCAAGCAAAGGCAATATCAGAGAGTTTATACCAATCTTATGGCTGGTCAAATTATCTTACAGGCTCAGTATTAGTTGTATTAGTTTCTTTAGTAATTTTCTTTGGCGTAAAAGGCATTGCAAAAGTATGTTCTAGGTTTGTGCCTGTTATGGCTGTACTATATTTTATTGGTTGTATATTAATATTAATATTGAATTGGAATTTCTTAGGTCAAGCAATTGTATTAATATTAAAATCTGCATTTTCTCCACAAGCAGCAGGAGCAGGATTTTTAGGAGGCACTGTTATGATGGCAGCACGTTATGGTATTTCTCGAGGACTGTTTTCAAACGAGAGTGGATTAGGCTCTGCACCAATTATTGCAGCAGCAGCACAGACACGTAACCCTGTACGCCAAGCTTTAGTTTCTTCAACCGGAACATTTTGGGACACAGTTGTTCTTTGTGCTTTAACAGGACTTGTAATTGTTAGCTCAATTATCGCCCATCCTGATATTAATCAAAATTCAGCTTCTATTCTTACACAGTTGGCCTTTGCTAAATTGCCTTATGTTGGAACACTAATACTTAATTTTAGTATTATAACATTTGCATTTTCAACAATTCTTGGGTGGAACTATTATGGTGAAAAGTCAATAGAGTATTTAGGAGGCAAAAAAGCCATTATATATTATAGATTAGCTTGGGTTGTTTTCGTTTTTATTGGATCAATAATAAATCTAACCTTAATTTGGGACTTATCAGATAGTATGAATGCTTTAATGGCAATACCTAATCTTATTTCAATACTTATGCTTTCAGGAGTTGTTGTAAAAGAAACAAAAAAATATCTTTGGGATAATAAATTAGATGAATTTGATCCTGATTGTAAACAATAATCAAAAGTTTAAATTGCTAATAATTGTTTATTATGCAAATAAGATTATATCAGCGTTCTTTTTGCCTTATCTAGTATTTCTCTTTCGTTGGGGATAATATGATTTTCCATAAGTGGTTAGGAACTAAGCGGTCGTTGTTTAGGTCTATTATTAAACAATCGGCTAATTTACCTTCTTTTTTCTTGTCTTTAATATGAATTTTAGATTTTTTGCTATATACTTTTTAGATTTTTGCTTCTTAATTCAATTATTTTATACCAATAGAAAAATGCTTCTGGATTGGATTTTTTCAGTTTGTTGAGTTTGTTGTATTCAGGATTGATTATTGACCAATCTTTTATTTGTAATGGGGTTTTAAATTTGTCAAAGGTATTCTCTTCAGATGCTATCAAAGTAGAAGTATATGCAGCTTTGGAAGCTGAGATTATTACTTTTTCAATATGATAAGTTTCTGAAAAGATAAAACCTTTAATTCGTTTTATACCAAGTTGTAATTCTTCAAAATTCCCATCTCCCAATGTTCCACGACTTGCAATACAAAGAGAAGTTTGGAAAATATCGTTCAATACATCTGTTATGTTTTTTTCACCGTTGTTTCTGTAGGATAATTCTATTTTAGAAAAACGTTTGAAGGTTTTTTTTACTGTTATTATATCCGTGCAAACATCAAACAAGTTGCCTATGTCGTACAATTGTTTGATGATTTCCATACTCATACTGTCTTCTCCTTTGTAATAGGGGATTCCAGTGGTGTTTGGAGCAAAGTCAGTTAGTTTGTCTCCTAATAAATCTTCTAAACAAGGAACCTGTACCAAAATGGGCTTATTTTCCATAGGCACAAAAGAAGATATTATCGGAATTTGTATAACATTAGTATAAGCAATTTCTTCAAAAAGAATATCTAATATTATATATTCTTCTTCTTTCGTCGTTTTGTGTATTGGCGTGTAGAAAAACTTGTAATGAGCTTTTCTTATTTTGGATTTTGTAGTACGATTTTGTAATTCTATTCGATTGAATCCTTGTTCTTTTGCCGTATTTTCCAATACATTTTCCAAATTTTCATACTTGTCTACTATAATAATGTCAATGTCGATAGACAATCGTTTGGGTGTTTTAAAATGTAACATCAAAGATGTACCTCCTTTGAAAACAAATGAAATATTATTTAATACTAATCCTTCTAAAAGTAAGAAAGCGTGAATTACCTTTTCAACTAAAATTTTATCAGTATTTCTTGTGGTTTTAGTTACTTGATTAATCCAATCAATATTTAATTTCTCTTTGTTTATCATTTCTATAATATGGCAATATAATCTATAATTTGCCAATAATTTGATTTATATAATTCTCTATTCCTTCTTTTTTCCCTCTTCGTGATGCGTATCTTAACAATTTTGTATTGTTAATAGTATATTTTTCATAAGCAGTTCTAAAAATGGTGTTTTTTTCTCTTCCTTGATAAAAATTAAATAAATCTTCTTCACAGAATAAGTCTACAAGAATTTTTTCAAGTGTTACTGTGTTGTAGTCTTTGATTTTTTGTAATGGTGCTTCAGAAATCAACAATTTGACAATAATTGGTTGAGAAATATTGAAAATATATTGCTCTAATATTTTCAAATTGGGATTAAAAAAGACTTGGTTATTTTTTTCTTTCAGCGAAAGAAAAACAGATTCAGCACTTTCTTTCTCTACTTCCACCAATATAAAATGTTTATTGGAGTGGTGTAGTGAAAATTCATTAAATATGGAAGTTTCCCAAATACAATAATCAACAAAAGGAAATTCAGACTTTATTTTTTTATAGATATTTTTAGCTTTATTATCTAAGTTTGGAATAAAGATGGTGTTTATGCCAATTTTAAATATTCCTTTTCCAATACGTTCCAATATTCCTTTTTCAACAAGGTTGTATGCTCTCCAATTGAGTGTTGTTTGTTTAATATCAGGCTCAAAGCTTCGATAAAAATTTGCAATATCAGCTGTTTTAAAAGTATTAATACCTTTAAAATGCTGTTTAAATTCTTCTATATATAATTTATCTTTTGCTATAATTGGTTTGTTTTTAAGGATGCAAATATACAACTATATTTTGGCAAGAGAAATGTTTTATTGCCAATTATTTGATTATATCAGCGTTCTTTTTGCCTTATCTAGTATTTCTCTTTCGTTGGGGATAATATGATTTTCCATAAGTATGTTTCCATTACAGATTACTGTTTCTATACAGCGACTATCGGCAGAGTAAACCCAGTTGGAAATAAGATTGTGGTTAGGCACTAAGCGGTCGTTGTTTAGGTCTATTATTAAACAATCGGCTAATTTGCCTTCTTTTATCTTACCTGCATTTATTCCCATTGCTTCTGCTCCGTTTTTGGTAGCCCATGCAAATACTTGGTTGGCAGATAGGAGGGCGGTGTCATTATATGATACTTTGGCTAATAGTGCTGCAAACTTCATTTCCTCCATCATCGAGAGGTTATTATTGGAGCTAGTGCCGTCAGTTCCCAAACAAACCTTACAATTATATTTATTTATTAGTGGAACATTGAATGCTCCTGATGCCAATTTCATATTAGCACATGGATTATGAACAAGGGTAACTTCTCTTGATGACAAAATCTCTGCATCGTGCTCTGTTAGGTGGACGCAATGTGCCGCTATTGTATTTTCATCCAAAACACCAATTGAATCTAAGTATTCGGTAGGGGTTAGGTTATTATTTGCTTTTCTACAGTCATTAACCTCCTTTATTGTCTCCGATAAATGGGTGTTGAATTTTAGGTTATTCTCTTTGGCAATCTTAAATAATTCTTGGTATAGGTCTTTACCAACAGTATAAATTGCATGTGGTGCAACGTTGATAGAAATTAGGTCGCAGGAAGGTTTGAAATTCCTAATAAAATGAATATTTTCCTCAATTTCTGTTTTGCCTCTATCCTCAATAAATGTTACTCCAACACTTGCCCTAACCTTCATTTCTTCAACAGCACGAATAATTTCTTTATGGTGCCAATACATATCTAAGAAAAACACTGTTCCTGAACGTATCATCTCAACAATTGCAAGCCTTGTTCCATTATAAATATCCTCAGGCGTAAGTTTAGCTTCTTGTGGCCAAATATATTCTGAAAGCCATTGGAATAGTCGCATATCATCTCCATAACCTCTTAGTAATGTCATTGATGAATGGGTATGCATATTATAGAAAGGTTGGATAATAGCTCTATCCCTACCATCAATTACCTTATCAGCCTTAACATTAA
Organism: Bacteroidales bacterium; assembly: GCA_023227645.1. Lineage (GTDB taxonomy): Bacteria > Bacteroidota > Bacteroidia > Bacteroidales > P3 > UBA10566. The sequence goes on from JALNVJ010000045.1 coordinate 8,258, forward strand.
TATTTTGGTCAATTTGCTTAAAGATATTTCCCTCAATAAGAACATCAACTATCCTATTCTTAAGACTTATATTTTTTATCAGTATTGTTTTCATATCTTATTAATTTTTATTTTTTCACTTTTAGCATTTAGCTTTATACTATTTCTTACCCATATAACTTAAAAACTCCAAGTCAAGCGATAAACTAACAAATGGGGTAACCTTCCATTCTTTGGTTGTTTGAATTGACCAACCTGGTTTGAGGGCATCACCTTCTTTATTAAAATTCTCTGCCAAAATTGTATATTCCGCAACATTAACCCCTGCCGAAACACTGAAGAAATCAAGGAAACGATAAGCACCTCCGAAATAGAAGTTTTTAAATAAATTAGCACCTCCAAATCCAACATAAACTGAAATATCGGAGGTAAACTTTGCATCGGGTTTGGTCAAATCAAGTAGCATAACAGAAGCTCCAGTAACAAAGTCAAATTCCACCTTAGAAGAGTTTCTGTTGATTATTATATTTTCATAACCATCGTTATTAGAATTAGCTCTTGGAACAATATCCCAGTTTGGGGTAGGGAAGAAGCGCATTGCCATTCCTTGTATAATTCTAACCTTTTTCTTTTTATTTGTTGCAGCTGCTATTATTGCCTCTGCCTCATCGGCTCTTTTCTTTGTGTATTTTAATTCCTCATTAATCTTAAGGATTTCTTTTTCTGCCTCCACAAGCTTAGAACGTAATGTATCTGCCATCTTATAATACATTTCTTTTTCCTCTGTAATTTTATTAAGAGTTTGATTCTTATTGTTTATAGCAGATTCTTTTTCATTAATATTTTTTTGTAATAGGTCGATTTCTTTTTCCTTACCAAGAATTTTCTCGTTTGAGGAATTAACCAAACCCTCTATCTTTACCTTATCGAGATTGGAATTGTTTATAGCCTCCCTATAAACCTTTTCTTTTTCAGCAAATAATAATTCCTTTTCCTGAAACTTTCTTATCTGCTCCTCCAAGAGTCGGTTTTTATCGTTTAATTGATTACGATATTCTTGATTGAGCATTGCAAGAGTGTCATTAATTTGTTTAAGGTTATATTCATTGATTTTAAGCCTATCAATTTCTTTAGAATACTTTATTGTATCCTCTTTATATTGATATTTGAGCTTTGAGATAATATCTGATAACTCTTTACTTTTATTATTATAAACATATATTATAGAATCCATTTTATCAATCTCGTTCTTCATTTGTTCAAGTTCAGCCTTTGCATTATTATATTCTTGAATAATTGAATCACAGTTTATGATTTGAGTAGAGTTTTTAAAATTACTATCCTTGTCTAACAATTTCTCAAATTGATTCCCAAGGAATAATTCATTATCTAAAAATATAGAATTTATAGTATCAACTTGAGAATATGCTGAAAAGGATAGTGTTGAGAATAATATTACTATTAGAAAATGTTTTAAGTTCATATTTACAGATTAAAATTATATGGTGCAAAGATAGTAAATTTAAAATAATTGCATTATGCCTCCAATTATACTATAACGTACTATCCTTCCAATAAACATATATAAAAAAGACCTCCATATACTTAAACGAAAAAAGCCAAGTCCTATTGCAATAATATCCCCAATAAAAGGAAGCCATGCCAATAATCCTGCTGCGGGTCCCCAACGTTTTATCCTTTCTTGAAACCTAAGTATTTTTTCTCTTGGTGTGCGGAGGTATTTCTCTATCCATTCCCATTTGCCAAGATAACCAATACCATAAGAAGTCATTCC
>JALNVJ010000046.1 GCA_023227645.1 Bacteroidales bacterium
AGAATATTTGTTTTTAGGATATTCATTTTTGTTAGAATTAAAATATGACATTGGGATAAAAGGGAAGTTGTATCTATTCCAAAATCCATCATATTTATAAAAAACAGTGTCCTTAGAGTTTCCAACAACTAATTTAATAAAGTCATATCTTAGATTATTAAAATCTTGTTTATTGTAATCAGCATAGTAAATCTTATCATATGTAACCTTATCGGTAATGTATCCTGCAACAACGAACCAGTTCTTTTCCATATTGGCCAATCTTTCTGCAGACATTCTTTTTAGTTGATAATATTCAATTCCATTTCCATCGCCTTTTTCTGGAATAGCAAGCTCTCCTACAAAGAAATTACGCCCAATAGTATCAGAAATCTTAGGGAGATATAATGTTTGATTTTCTAATGCATAAGGTTTAGTCATAAACTGAACATGAGTGTAGTAATCGCTATATTCAAAATCAGGGACCACCTTCTCAATGTTTTTTTGACCAAAACAAATTATTGGTAAGCCAATTAATGCAAGGATTAGGCTTTTAAACTGAATTCCAAAACTCATATCTTTGTTATTTTTATTCTTTAAAAGGAACATAATTTAGAAAGCAAATATACAAACTTTCGTTGAATAATATGTATGAGAAACCTTTTTTTTATTCTAACGTAAGAAAAAGACTAAATATATAAAGAATGCATATAGATATAATTACATTATTTCCGGACCTTTTCACAAGTATTTTTTCCCATTCAATTTTGAAACGTTCACAAAGTAAAGGGATAGTTAGTGTTGAGTTTCATGATTTAAGAGCATACTCTGTAAATAAATATAAAAGTGTTGACGATTACGCCTATGGAGGAGGAGCTGGTATGGTAATGCAAATTGAACCAATTGCAAATTGTTTGGCTGATCTAAAGAAAAAAAGAGATTATGATGAAATAATTTATACCTCACCAGATGGAGAAATGTTAAATCAGGGACTTTCTAATGAGCTTTCTCTTAAAAACAATATTTGTATTTTGTGTGGACATTATAAGGGGGTTGACGAAAGAGTTAGAGAGCATTTAATTACAAGAGAAATTTCTATTGGTAACTACGTTTTGAGCGGAGGAGAGTTGGCAGCTGCTATTATTTCTGATTCAATAATTAGGGTGATTCCGGGAGTATTAAATGATGAAACCTCAGCCCTAAGTGATTCTTTTCAAAATAACTTAGTTTCACCACCTGTCTATTCACGTCCTTTTGAGTATAATGGTTGGAAAGTTCCAGATGTTTTAGTGTCGGGCAATCAAAAGTTTATTGACGAATGGAATATAGAACAGTCAATAAAGAGAACTAAAGAAAGAAGACCAGAATTATTAAAACTAAAAAACCATTAATTAAATAAATATATTATCTTTGCAATCTGATTTTTATTTTATATTAAACATTATATGATAGAAAGGATTAGAAGTACATCAATTTTGCTTTCTTCCAATTGGTATAAAAAATACAAGGTTCCATATCTTATATTGATATTTGATATTTTTTTTATTATTCTTACTGCTATTTTTTCTGTAAAAGATTATCTTGTTGGATACTTTGATGTTAATTATCCATATAATGGAATATTAATTCTTATAATACTTTCAATCTTATTAATAGTTAGATTTAATATTTCACTTCTTATGTTTTCCAAACAAAATTTTGGAATCTTTTTATCTATATTATATCTCTTATCTGTTATATTAATAGAGTTAGGTTTTTCAGAATTTGATTCTCCATTTATTTTAGTGTATGGAACTATTACATCATTTATTAATGAGTTTATTTTTAAACTTCCTGATTTTCTAAATACATTATTAGTATATTTTTTCTATTTGCTTTCCATTTATGGACCACTTATTTATTATACATTTTTACATCTTAGGAAGAAAAAATTATCTAAGAATGCAAGAAAGTTTGATATAATGACAGGTTTTTATGCCTCAACCCTTTCAAAAAGACTAAAAATAATGGATATGGTTGTTTATGGTTTTTTGATTGGTCTTGCAATGACTATAGGCTTAATTTCAAAAGATATTATTTGGTCTTTTTTGTCTGTTCCACTTTCTTTATATTCTCTTTTTGAATTTTTTAAAAGACTGAATTTTCCTAGTCTTACAAAGAAGAAAAAGAGAAATATTTATATTGTATCTTTTATTATTTCTTTTGGGATAATTTTCACTCAAAGGATACCTTATTTGGGTTTTATATTTTTTGTATTTTCAATATTTTTTATGCTTTTCTTCCTTTCAAGGATTAGTAAATCTTTTCTTAGAAGTGTATTAGTTATAGTTTATGCTTTTATAATAATTCCTGTATTTTGTATGGGTTATAATATTTTTGCTTTCCCTCAATATGGAGTAATTAAAAAGAGTATTCCTTATGAAGATGAAAAAGTATTCTACTATGTTGTTGATAAAGATGGTTTATATGGTGTTAGAAATAGAAAACTCAAAGTAATAGAGCCTACGTATATAGAAATAGCTTATCCTCAAAAGAATAAAATAATGCTTTTAAATCAAGATTCAGTATGGGAAACCTATCAAATGTCTAATAATGCATATTTTTTGCCAGTTAAAAAAATAGAAGTAATTGAAAATACTATGTTGATAATATTGAAATAATTCCTTTATTTATTGTCAATAACAAAAAATGCGGGTTAAGTTCCCGCATTTCTTATTTTAGTGTATTTTTTAGAGTTGTTTATCAGGATACATTGCTTTCCACCATGTATCTTGGTCTTTTAGATGTTTTGCAAACCATGCGTATATTGTATTATTCCATTTTAATCTTTTTTCATAGTCAACTATTCCGTGATTTTCGCCTTTTACTGAAATAAATTCTACTTCTTTCCCTAATATTTTTAAAGCATTATACATTTGAATGCTTTCTCCAATTGGAACATTTGTATCAGAGTCTCCATGAAGTAATAATAATGGTGTATTTATTTTATCTGCATTGAATAGAGGACTTCTTTCAACATATATATCTTTTCTATTCCAAGGATATGAGTTAGCAGTTGCACCTGATGAATAGGAGTATCCCCAATAGCCTTCACCCCAGTAGGATGTTATATCAGATATTCCTGCATGAGATATTGCACAAGCAAAAATATCGGTTTTTGTTTGGAGTAATTGTGTCATAAATCCACCATAACTAGCTCCCATACATCCTATTTTCTTTGCATCTACAAAAGAATGCTCTTTAGTAAACTCTTTAACTCCATAAATGATTTCATCTGCTGTTCTTTCTCCCCAAGAATTTACGTGACGGGATGCAAATTCTTGTCCCCACCCTGTTGTTCCGCTTGGATTTAATACATAAACTACATAACCTTGAGCTGTGTAAAGGTAGGCAGAATAACGCATTTCAAAACTCCTATCTGTAGGACTAGTTCCAGCATAATAATAAACTATAACAGGGTATTTCTTTTGAGGATCAAAATTGTATGGGAGATAATAACGCCCTTCAATTATTGTTCCTTTGTATTTGAAATTCCAAGGTTTCATCTCACCTAAAGCTAACTTATCTTTATTTTTCCCTTGGTATATTTTATGATTCTTTTCAGTGTCTTTTAGGTATGCAATTGGGAAATCATTATAGTTTTGACCATAAAATGTTATGCTATTTCCAGAATTATTAACATCAAAACCTGATACAATATCTAAATCAGTTTCAATTTTATTAATTTCCTTTTTATCTAAACTATAAACATATAAGGAAATGGAATCCCTATTTTCTGCTGTGAAATAAATAGTTTTATTCTCTGCAACCTTAATATTACCAATGGAAGGGTCGAAGTTCTTTGAAATACATTCTAAATTTTTCGTTTTTTTATTCATTAAGAATAACATCCCATGAAATGGATTAGGAATAGTCCCTTTTTTAAGAGTATTGCCAATTCCATTAAATGCTTCTCCACTTGCTTTTATAACAAGATATTCAGTATTTGGAATATAGTTTGCACTAGAAACAAAACCATCTTTTTCAATAATTGTATCTACCTTAAAGCTCTCTAAATTCATTTCATATATTGAGGTTTCGCTAAAAGGGCGTTTTATGATATTATCATAGCTTACGGAAAATAGAATTGAATTAGTTTTTATGTTATAATCATTTAAATAGGTTGAACGATATCCGTAAGTCAGTGGTTGAATTTGTCCTGTTTCCAAATTATATAGTGATAGTAGATTACGATTTCTCCATCCATCTATTCTATCATCTGGTAATATATATTGTCTTAAATCATCTTCGGAATTTTCAGCTTTTGAGGTTTGAGTTAAAATAGCGTAGCAGTTTTTGTTTGGTAATAGATTAAGTGATCCATCAGGAAGATTTTCGGCAATAACTTTCTTTTGTCCCAAAAGGTTTTGCTTAATTAATCTTCTGTTATCATTTACTTTATCAAAATAATATAGGAGATCTTCATTATCATATTTAAAGTAAATTCCATCTTCAGCCCATATAACTGAGGCGTTCCCCTCTTCAAATAATAATGTTTTATCTTTGTTAGCTACTAAGTACCCATATACTCTTTTACCTTTATTATCAACATCATAATACTTAACTAGTACATGTTTTCCTGAAGGAGAAACAGAGGTGTTGTAGATGTTTCTTCCTCCTAACATTTCATTTAAGGTTAAGCCATATTTACTAACTTTAACATTATTATTGATTACATTTATTTCACCACCTTCAAAATTAAAACGTAGTTCATGATTTCTATTTTCATTAGAGGATAATACTGTAAATGAGATTGAGTGTTTCCCGGGTTCAAGGCTTATTTCCTTAGTTATTTTTGAGTCATTATTTAGGGAATCTTTAGTTGTTAGCCTTTCTTTAATTATTTCACCATCTAAGCCAACTTTAATCTTATCGGTAGAGAAAATATTAATCGTTGTTTTTTGATAAGAATCCACTAATATTCGACAAACATAGGTAGTAACTTTATATTGTATATCATTTGGAGTATCCAATCTAATTACTTGATCTTCTTGAATAAAAGGGAAGTGGTTGCAACAGTTTAATATCTTATAACTTGGAATTTCAACTAGAGAGCTTATATCAAATTTCTCTCCTTTATTATTTATTGAGTCCATAATAAATGGCTCTCTTAGTTCCACCTGAGAATTGGCCTGAAGACCAATTAATAGGGCAATAAAATAAATTGCCAGACAAAGTATTTTTTTCATGTTTTGTATTATTAATGATTAATAAATTCAATATTATTGATCCAAAAATATAACCTTATTCTAATTTCCTGAATCTTCGTTTTAATTTTCTAGATCTTCGTTTTAATTTTCTGAATCTTTGTTTTATTATTTTGTTCTTTTCTGTTTTGATAAATAGGGAAGAAAACAGCTAACAGAATAATAATAACCACAAAAATTGATCCTATTAGAGATATAAAATTATAAGTTTTGAATGCATCAGACTCTAATTTAAATTCAATAATATGTTCTCCGGCAGGAACGTTAATAGCTCTTAGAATATAGTTTGCTCTAAAATAAGGAGATTCTTTTCCATCAATATATGCTTTCCAATCTTCATTATAGTAAATATCTGAACAAACCATTATTCCATCAACCTTTGAGTTTGTTGTATATTTAGCATATTCAGGACTATTATCTGGGGATTTTTCAAATTTTATGCTTGCTAAGGAATCAAAAGAATTAATTGGCTTAACAATATCTTTAAATCTAATATCAATAATTGCAACTTCGCTGGGATTGAAATTATCAAGTTTTAGGATTTCTTCATTTGCATCCTTAACCCATTCAATTTTTGGAACAAACCATGCAGCTCCTAATGCCTCAGGGTTAGGGTATGCTTTACCTCCTTCAGATGTTGGAAGAATAAAAAACTTAGTATTTAACATATTAATAACTCCCATATTTGCTGAAAGCTGACCTCTGTAAGCACTATAGAATTGACGAATAGGGTTTGTTATTAGTTTTTGGGTATCTGTTAAGTCGTTTTGAATATAGTTTTTATTAAGAAAGTAGAAATCTATAATATCTTGATATCTTTGAAGTTTGGCACCATGATAACCTCCAATTGAAGGATGAAAATATGAGGTTGTAGCATCGTTAAATGTGTTAACAGAAAGGTTGTAAACTCTATAATGGTTGATGCTATTTTGCTTAACAATTTCAAGGATTTCATTGTCAGCACTTGTTGGGTAAATATTAATTTCTTGAGATTGAACAAAGTTTTGATCTGATAGATAACGTTTATCAACTCCCCAAAGGTCAAATACTATTAAAGATCCAAGAATAATAACAACAAAATATTCTTTTTTGATTTTATCAAAAGCAAAGAAAAATAATGCAAAAAATGCAGCTCCAATAAAGAGGAAAGAACGCCATGCATCGGAAACGAATAATGCTTTCCTATCTTCATATAATGCTTGAATATAGCTTGAGCCTAAATATTCTTCAAAAACTGAATCACTTGAAGATGTAAATGAAGCAAATAGCCCTGGAATTAATGCACATATTAGTGTAATACCTCCAATAATACCTCCTGAAATATATAATGCTTTTTTCTTTTTCTTTATATCTATATCTTGTGAGAAGAATTCTTTAAGCCCTAAAATACCAAGGATTATTAAAGTTACATTTGCAAGAACTAAAGCCATTGAAGGGGTTCCGAACTTATTATATAGAGGAAGGTTATGGAATAACCACTCATTAACAACCATAAAATTATTACCCCATGCTAGTATAAAAGATAGGATTGTTGCAAGAAGTAAAAACCAACGCTGTGGACCCTTAACTAAAATTAGACCTAAGAATGCAAGAAAAATTATAATTGCACCAAAATACATTGTTCCTGCTGTAAAAGGCTGTTCACCCCAATAAGTAGCTCCCGCATATTGTTGAACAATTTGATTAATATTTGGATCTGAACCTCGAGCAGGAGGAACGGTTTGAATCATATTGATCCTATTTTTTGCATTTTCTTCAAATCTTTGGTCGGAAGAACCACCGCCCCTTGCATTAGGAATTAATACAGATAAACTTTCACCAATTCCATAACTCCATTGGTATGCATAATCGATAGCTAATCCTTTATTGTTTTTAGTTTTTGTATCTCCCTCAGGTTTAACTGTGATTTCTGACCCACCTCTCATTGTGTGCGAAACATATTGTGAATTCATTTTTAGTTGAGACGCCATTGGCAAAACAGAAATTAAAGCCCCACCAATAAGAATTAATCCACTAATAATATATGTCTTGATTTGTTTTTCTTTAATAGCATAAAATAAATAAGTTATACCAAGTATAAATGCAGCAAGCATTGTATAATATGTGATTTGGATATGGTTAAAGCTAACTTGAAGTCCAAGTGAGACAATAAAGATTGCAGAACCTGTTAAGTATTTCTTATTAAAGACTAACATCATTCCTCCAAAGATTGGTGCCATCATTGCCATAGCCCATGCTTTTGTAATATGTCCTACCTCAATAATAATAATATTATATGATGCTAGTGCAAAAGAAACACCGGCAAGTATACCCAACCAAGGACTAATGCCTAAACTAATTGCGAAAATATAGAATCCTAACATATATAGGAACATTACACCTAAGTCTAATTGGAATCCCCAAAGTTTTAGCGGAGTACTTATTGGATTAAAAACATTATTGGTTTCCGGCCCTTGAATCTGATAGGAGGGCATACCACTAAATAATGAATTGGTCCAAGAAGCTCCTTTTCCTGTTGCTTCTTTATAGTCAGCAAGTTCTTTTGAAACTCCTTTTGAATTTGTCATATCGCTTTGACGAAGTTCTAATCCTTTTAGAACAGGAGAAAAGTAAATTCCACTTATTACTAAAAATATCGCAATAGCAATAAGATGTGGTAAGAATTTTTTTAAAATGTTTTCTTTCTTCATTTCGTATTATTTTTTTTGTTATTATCTTCTTTTGGATAGTATTTCTTTAATGCAGGGTGAATATTTCCAGTGTATCCTTTATCTTGGTTTTTATAGAGATCTGGGTTATCTTTTTTTATTTTTTCTTTATATCTCTCTACTCTATAAATAGCTATCTTGGGTATTATTAAAGTGGTTAATAATCTAAAAAGTATGTAGAAAACAATAATTCCAAGTAAAAAATTAATCATAATTTATTCGCATAAAATGAATAAATCGTTTCTTGGATTAACAAAGAGAATAGGAATGTCTAAATTGTTCTCTATTGTTTTAAGTTCTTTAAGTCCAAATATTGAATTTGTCCAATCTTTATCTTTAGTTGTTTGACATATAACTAAACCAGCTCCAATTTCTCTCGCATAATCAATGGCTTGATAATCAACATATGTTTTAGGATTAGATGATAGTTTAAGCTTATAGTTAATCTTGAAATTATCAAACATCTTCATTAGAAACTTAATATTATAATGTAGTTGATGACGATGGAATTCATCTTTATAGTTATGGTAATAAACAATTATTTCACTCTCTGAAAATCTTCCAAAATAAGATCCCCACAAAACTTTCTCCTTACTCTCTCTCATATTATTGATAGTTAGTATGGCCTTATCGAAGGAAAGGGGTTCTTTTTGATTTTGATCTACTATAAAATATGCAACACGAGATTCGTACAAGTTTTTAAATAGTTCTTTTGGATAATTGGCAAGTTTTTGTTTTTTATTTTGTGGTTTATCTGAATTAGATGATGTTACTAATAGGACTCCAGATAATAGTTCTGATATTTTATGAAGAATTAGTTTTGATTTACCTTCAATTGCAAGATAGGAGCAAAAAGGGATTTCAACTATATTAGAGGCTAACTCTTTTAACTTTTCTTCTGCCTCCTCGGTTTTTGTATTTGTATATTCTTTGTCAGATATATGCAATAATATTAATCCTTTGTCAAGCATTTTAGCAAAACAAATTGCATTATTAATTATTGCCTCTGTCTTATCTAAATCGGTTAGGTATGCAATAATAAATTGGTCTTTTTTTTCTTTATGTCCCAAGTCACTAAATTTAAAATCTGTACTTTTTCTTCTTCCAATACATAATTAGAATGAAACCTGCCAAAGCACCTCCAAGATGCGCAAAGTGAGCAATCCCATCAGTGGTTCCAACAACTCCATTAAATAACTCTAAAACAATGTATCCAATAACGAACCATTTGGTTTTGATAGGGAAAAGAAAATAAAGATAAATATAAGCATTTGGGAACATCATGCCAAATGCAAGTAAGAGTCCAAAAACTATTCCCGATGCACCAACGGTATTTATTTGATTTAAAAAATCTCTAATTGGAATCTTTTGAACACCTGTATTAACATATTCTACTCCGTTTTGCATAGCAGAAACAATATCAGCATACATAAAATAGTAGGTGATTTGTTGAACAAAGGCAGCACCAAGGGCAGCAGTGAAACAAAAGAAAATAAACTTTTTAGGTCCCCAAATATTTTCTAATGTATAACCAAACATCCAAATAGCAAACATATTAAAGAAAAGATGATTGAAATTGGCATGCATAAATGAATAAGTAATGTATTGCCAAAAATGATGACTATCTGCCATAAAGAAATGAAGTCCGAAAATATCTGTTAGTTCAATACCTTTAATTCTAAGTACGTAGGTAGTGAAAAACACTAAAATATTTATAATTAATAGGTTCTTACAAACAGGGGGTAAGAAGTTAAACTGATGTGGGCTATATTGGTCGTTACGCATATCTCTTATTTCAATTATTAACTTGCAAATGTACATTTTTTTTTAAAATATCTGATAAATTTAGATATTATTAGTAATGTAATTTATTTTCTTAAGCTATATCAATTTCATTTCAAAAAATAATTGTATCTTCG
>JALNVJ010000047.1 GCA_023227645.1 Bacteroidales bacterium
TTACAATGTGTTCAAAAAGGAGATCATATAGTTGCTTCAAGGACTGTATACGGTGGATCATTTGCTTTCTTAAATAACTATGTAGAAAGATTTGGCATTGAGGTTACTTTTGTTGACACAACCAATCTTGAACAAGTTAAATCAGCTGTTAAACCTAACACTAAGGTAATTTATACTGAAACAATGTCTAATCCTCTACTTAGAATTTCTAATGTAGGTGAGTTAAGAAAAATAGCTGATGGAGCTGGAGCAAAACTTATTATTGACAATACTTTTACTCCAATGGTTTTCTCTCCTTATGTTTTAGGAGCTCATGTTGTTGTTTATTCAATGACTAAGTTTATTAACGGAAAAAATGACTGTGTTGCTGGTGCAATTTGTGCTGACTCAGACTTTATCAATTCATTAATTGATGTTAATAATGGTACAGCAATGCTATTAGGACCAGTTTTAGATAGTTTCCGCTCAACTTCAATTCTTAAAAACTTATACGATCTACATATTCGTATGCAAAAACATGGCCAAAACGCTTTGTATTTAGCAAAGAGATTTAATGATATTGGAATTAAGGCTAATTATCCAGGATTAGAACAACACCAAGACTATAAATTAATGGTTGACCAAATGAATAAAGGCTTTGGGTTTGGAGGTATGATATCAATCGACCTTGGAACAGCAGAAAAAGCTAATGAATTTATGGAAATTATGCAAGATAAGGGAGTTGGATACTTAGCAGTATCTCTAGGATATTTCCGTACTCTATTCTCTTGCTCAGGAAAATCAACATCTTCAGAAGTTCCAAAGGAAATTCAAGATGAAATGGGAATGAGCGAAGGTTTAGTTCGTTATTCTGTAGGTCTTGACAATGACATGGAAGCTACATTTGAAGTAATTCAATCTTCACTTAGAGAAATGAAATTTATTAAATAAGATTTGAATTTTAATTTCAATCACATTATCCCTATTCATTTAATTATGGATAGGGATTTTTCTTTAAAGTAATATTATAATAAGAAGAATAAATTTACTAAGTCTTGATATAAATTTCTGAATCTTTGTTTCAGAGTGCAAATGATGCACATCTTTCGGTGTGAAAGATGTGCATCATTTTTTTTAGTGAAAATTTAATGTGAATTTTTGAATATAACCTCCAAGAATCTAATCTTATCAAGATTATAATGCAATATACGAAATATTCTGCACTAAAACAAGATTGTTAGTTATAATATATTTTTTTAATCTTCAATTTGCAAATTTGCTTTAAGTATTATCTGATAATATTTTTTTTGTGTAATTAATTTATCTAATAATTTGGATGCTATGTCTTTATTATTCAGTAATATAATAATAAATCATATTTTCTTATTATTTTATTATGAAAAATTTACACTAATTTCCTTGACTTTATGAACATAAGTTCGTAACTTTGCAAAATAATTTATACATAATATAGTAATGTCAAGACCCAAAAAAATAAGAAGAATGACAAGTATACCTACGGTTTCTGGTTATAAACCTTATGGTGAAAATGCAAGAAGAGGAGAGAAAAATGCTATTTTTCTATTGTTGGAGGAGTATGAAGCTCTTAAGTTAAATGATTATGAAAATCGTATTCAATGTGAAGCAGCTCAGATAATGCAAGTGTCTCGACCAACTTATACTCGTATCTATATGTCAGCTAGGCAAAAGATAGCAACCGCATTTGTTGAAGGAAGACAATTAATCATTGAAGGTGGGAAGGTAGAATATTCTAAAGGATGGTTTTTGTGTAATGATTGCGCGTGTTTATTCGATAAAATGGAAAAAGATGAATTGATATGTCCATTATGTAAGAGTAAAAACCTTGAGGAATATTTTTATGACTTATTTATGGAAGAGGCTTCAGAGAACGAAAATCAAGATATTGAATGCGGAAGGATGAAATGTAGGAATAGGGGACATAATAATAGAAATGATATTTAAACAATTAAAAATAAATAATATATGAAAGTAGCAATAACAAGTAGAGAAAATTCAATTGATAGTATTATTGACTCACGTTTTGGACGTTGTGCTTATTTTGCAATTTACGATACCGAAACAAAGGAAACAGAATTTGTTAAGAATCCGAATAAGGAAGCAAACGAAGGAGCAGGTCCAGCATCTGTAAAGTTTATTGCTTCTTATAGGGTTGAGAAAGCAGTTTCTGGAGAATTTGGATTTAAGATAAAATCATTAATGAATGAAGTAAACATTCAGATGATTGTTATCCAAGAAGAAAAGACAATTAAAGAAATTGTCGATTTGTTAAATAAATAATTAATAATATGCCAAGAAGAGATGGAACAGGCCCACAGGGTCAAGGAAGCGGTACTGGCCGAGGAATGGGCATTTGTAAATCAAATGTAGATTCAAATCCAGAAACACAAACATTAAATAACCGTTTTGGCAGACGAAATGCTTGCCAAGGCAAAGGAAGAGGAAATCGAGGACAAAACCAAGGTTTTAATAATTAATTAAATTAAGCGATAAGCTTATGAAATATAGTTCTATCGCTTTTAAAATTTAGCTTATAATAATTATATGAAAAAACGTATTGCAATACCAACAGAGAGTGGTGTTTTATGTTCACATTTTGGACATTGTGAATCTTTTTATATCGCAGATGTAGAAGATAATAAAATCATATCTAGTAGTTTCGTAACTCCTCCTGCACACGAGCCAGGTTTATATCCAGCATGGATTAAACAGCAAGGAGTAAATGAAGTTATATGTGGTGGAATAGGAGAACAAGCAAAAGTTCTTTTTGCTGCACAAAGCATTACACTATATATAGGTGCAGATATGAAAGATCCTGAAAAATTAATTCAAGACCATTTAAACAATTCTTTGAAAACTGGTCAAAATGCTTGTAATCACTAATGAATATAGCTATTGCAAGTGGTAAGGGAGGTACAGGAAAAACCTTTGTTTCTACTAATCTCTTTAAAACCTTTCAATCTTTAGGTCATTCAGCTTTGCTTGTTGATTGCGATGTTGAATGTCCTAATTCTTTATTGTTTTTTGATTTAAAGAAGTTATCTGATACAATAGTAAAAGAATATAGACCCATTATTGATACTAATAAGTGTGTGTATTGTGGTTTATGTTATGAGTATTGTGAGTATAATGCAATATTTTATGTGCCAGAACTAAAACAAATCAAACTTTTAGATAATTTATGCCATGGATGCAAGGCCTGTACCGTTGCTTGCAAACATGGTGCGATAGAGAATTCTAGCACTGAAATAGGGCAAGTTTCATTCTTTGTTGATTCAGAAAAACATATTTTTTTAGAAGGTAGATTGAAAGAGGGAAAGATTGCTTCAATCCCAATTATTAAGTCAACTATTAAAGAGGCTTTATCATTATCTTCTGATTTTGTTCTAATTGATTCTTCTCCAGGAACCTCATGCCCATTTATTCAAACTGCAGTTCGTTCAGATTATATTGTTTTAGTAACTGAACCAACTCCCTTTGGATTAAGTGATTTGAAGCAAGCTGTTGAGACCTTAGATTCTATAAATAAAAATTATGGGGTGATTATTAATAGGTCTGGAATTGGAAATATTGAAGTATATGATTACTTAGAAAAGAATAAAATACCAATTATTGCTGAAATACCATTTTCAAAGGAAATAGCTCGTTATTACTCTGAGGGTAAATTAGCTGTTTCTTATTTAAGTGAAATAAAGGAATTGTTTGAAGAAATATCTAATAAAATTATAAAAAATGGAAATAGCATTTCTTAGTGGTAAGGGAGGAACAGGAAAGTCCTCAATTTGTTCTGCATTTATTTCTTTAGCCAAAAATGTAATTGCTGTTGATTGTGATGTTGATGCAGCCAATCTCTATTTAATTTTTCCACCAGAGAACACCATAGAAACAAGTTATATATCTGGAAAGAATGCGATTATTCATCAGGACAAATGTATTGAATGTGGACTTTGTAAGGAATTATGCCAGTTTGATGCAATAAATATTATAGAAGGAAAGTTTGAAATAGATCCAGTTTCTTGTGATGGATGTGCTCTTTGTTTTAGGCAATGTCCATCTGAGGCAATAGAAATGATTGACTCGGATAATAGTAAACTTTTTTTTGGTGATTTTCGTAATGGTTCTATAATTTATGGTAGATTATCACCTGGGGAAGAAAATTCAGGTAAGTTTATTAATGTTGTGAGAACTCTAGCCAAAGAAAAATCAAAAGAACTGGGAATAGAGAATATAATTATTGATGGTCCTCCTGGGATTGGATGTCCTTTTATGTCAACAATAACAGGAGTAGATAAGGTGATAATAGTTACCGAACCTTCAATGTCTGGTCTCTTTGATTTGAAAAGAACAATCGATGTTGCCAAAAGTATTATGCAGGAGATTTATGTTATAATAAATAAATACGATTTAAATCTTGAGGTTACAAATCAAATTAAAGAATATTGCTTAGAAATGAATATTAAAATTGTTGCTTGTTTACCTTTCGATAAAGAAATTGTAGATGCAATGATAAATAGTAAAACAATAATTGAATATAATTATGATTCTGATATATCTAAAAGAATAAAAGAAGCTTATCAGATTGTTTTTAAAAGTTAATTAATTTAAAATATGGAAAAAATAGAGTTAAAATCAATCAAAAACATTATTGTCGTTGCCTCTGGAAAAGGAGGAGTTGGTAAATCAACTGTTTCGGCAAATCTTGCTTTAGGGTTAAGCAGAAAAGGGCTTAAAGTAGGCTTAGTAGATGCAGATATTTACGGACCTTCAGTTCCTGCAATGTTTGGTCTTGGAATGCAAGATGTTGCACAATTTGAAGAGGAAGGAAAAACCAGAATTCTTCCTGTTGAAAAGTTTGGAATAAAACTAATGTCTTTAGGTTTTCTTGTCCCTGCTGAAAAAGCAATTGTTTGGAGAGGCCCATTGGCTGCAAATGCGGTTAAACAGCTATTTACGGATGTTGTTTGGGGTGAGTTAGATTATCTAATTATTGACTTTCCTCCCGGAACAGGTGATGTCCATTTGACAACTATTCAAGATGTTAGAGTTGATGGTGCTATTATTGTAACCACACCTCAAACTATAGCTGTTAATGATGCGAGGAAGAGTGCTGAAATGTTAACCAATGAAGCCCTAGCAATACCATTTATTGGAGTTGTTGAGAATATGTCGTGGTTTACTCCGCTAAATCATCCTGAAGAAAAGTATTATATATTTGGTAAGGATGGAGGAAAAATTATTGCTCAAGAGTTTTATACTACATTACTAACTCAACTACCTCTAATTCAGGATGCTTTTGTTGATGGCAAACTAAACTTATATATGAGTGATTCAACTCCTATGAAAGCTTTGTTTGACGATCTTGCAGATAAACTTATTGAGAAAACTAAAAAATAACATTTAAAATAATTATCCTTTCTTATGGATATGCAGAAAGTAAAATATATACTACCACTAAGTATTTTTTTTATAAATATAAGAAAGGATATTTTTTTTTAGATCTTTGATTCAAGATTTTCTTTCCTTGATTTGGTGAATTGTTTCCTTGTTTTAATAAACCAACTTAGTAATGGAGGAATAAATATATAAATTAATTTGTAATGGATATAAGGTAGTCTTAGAGTAATTTCTTAAATTTGCACATTAATTTATTAATTATGTTATTAATTTGTGATAGTGGATCAACAAAGGCTGATTGGTGTTTAGTTGATAGAACCAATAAAAGGAAGTTTTTCTCTACTTGTGGAATGAATCCTTATAATATTACTTCTGAGGCTATCTCTCAGGAAATTGAATCAGTTCTTATATCCAATATAAATCCAAAAGATGTTCTTAAACTAATGTTTTATGGAGCAGGATGTAGTGCTGAAGTGAAGAAAAAAGAGCTCCAAGACTTATTTCAAACTTATTTTTCTAATGCTTCAATTGAAATAGACCACGACTTACTCGGTGCTGCAAGGGCTTTATGTGGTAAAGAGAAAGGGCTTTGTGCAATTTTAGGGACAGGATCTAATTCTTGTCTCTATGATGGAGAAGAAATATCTGAGAATGTACCAGCCTTAGGTTATGTTCTTTGTGATGAGGGTGCTGGAACTAATATTGGGAAGTTAATTCTTCGAAATTATCTTCGTCATCTTCTTCCAGAGGATTTAGATAAAGAATTTGCAATGCTTTATCCTGGCGATGAATCCGATTTTCTTAATAGATTATATAAAGGAAGCGTTCCAAACTATTTTTTAGCTTCTTTTGCCAAATTTGTATTGGATAGAAAGGAAAATCAATATTGCCACAACTTAATCAAAGAATGCTTTATTTCTTTTTTTGAAAACCAAGTAATACTCTATTCTGATTACTCTAATTATAAAATCAATGTTGTTGGAAGTGTAGGCTTTATATGTAAGGATATTTTTAAAGAGGTTGCATTAATCTATGGTCAAGAGGTGGGGAAATTTATCAAAGCTCCGCTTGTAGATTTAGTGGATTTCCACTTTTATTTAGATTAAATGTGTTATAATCAATAAAAAAATTGTATTTTCGCAGTTAGTTTGTACATAAATAGTACTTATTTTTTAATTCAAATTTAGATTATTATAATGAATAAAATTGATGTTTTACTAGGATTACAATGGGGTGATGAGGGTAAGGGAAAGATTGTTGACGTTCTAACACCTCAATATGATATAATAGCTCGATTTCAAGGCGGTCCAAATGCTGGACACACACTAGAATTTCAAGGCACTAAGCACGTGTTGAATATTATCCCTTCTGGGATTTTCCATTCTGATAAACAAAACATTATTGGAAATGGAGTCTTGATTGAACCTTTAATATTCCAAAGAGAGATTAGAGACTTAAAAGCAAGGAATGTTAACCCTAACCAAAACTTATTTGTTTCAAAGAAAGCCCATTTAATTACTCCTTCACATAGGATGTTGGATATGGCTAACGAACAAGCTAAGGGAAAACAAAAGATTGGCTCAACTTTAAAAGGAATTGGACCAACTTATACAGATAAAATTGCTCGTATTGGACTAAGGGTAGGGGATATTTTGAAAAGTGATTGGTTAGATAAATATAATAAATTAAAAGAAGACCACTTAAGGCTATTAAAATCTTTAGGGCATGATTTTGATTCATTTAAAATTGATGAAATCTCTTTTTTAGAGTACGAAAAAAGATGGTTGGAGTCATTAGAAACTCTTAAAACATTTAAGTTTATTAATAGCGAATACTTCCTTAATGATGCTTTGAAGCAAGGTAAGAAGATATTAGCTGAAGGAGCTCAGGGTTCAATGCTTGATGTTGATTTTGGATCTTATCCTTTTGTAACTTCTTCAAATACAATTACAGCAGGTGTATGTTCAGGATTAGGAATCGCTCCTTCAAATATAGGCAAAGTATATGGTTTATGTAAGGCATACTGCACAAGAGTAGGCAGTGGTCCTTTTCCAACCGAATTACTTGACGAAACGGGAGATAGACTAAGACAAGCAGGAAGAGAATTTGGATCAACAACTGGACGTCCAAGAAGATGTGGTTGGATTGATATACCTGCATTAAATTATGCTTGTATGCTTAATGGAGTTACTGACTTAGTGATTACTAAGGTTGATGTGATGAATGATTTCGATATTGTCAAAATGTGTGTTAAATATAATATCGAAGGAGAAGAAACTATTCAAATACCTTTCGATTTGAGTGATAGGATTCAACCAATTCTTAAAAAATACCAAGGTTGGAATAGTAACCTTCAAGGGATAAAAACGTACAACGATTTACCTAAAGACTTAAAGGACTATATTAAGGCAATAGAAGATATAACAGGAGTTAATGTTGCAATTGTTTCAACAAGTCCTGATAGAGAAGACACAATATTTAAAATATAAATATAATCTATAATAAATTATGAGAAAATTTTTGTTGGCAATAGCTTTATTTGTTTGTGTATTATCAGTTCAAGGCCAGAAATTAAGACTTTCCGATATCCCACAAGAAGTTAGAATGGGATTAGAAAACACTTATACTGACTATAAGCTACTTGGATGGTATTTCGAAACAGGTCAGTATGTTGCAGAAATAGATATTGACAATAGAACAGGAAGAGTTTTCCTTACTGCAAATGGAAATTGGCAGTTTACAATCTTTAATGTTCCAGAGCAAGAATTACCTACTTTGGTAGCAAATTATTTTATTAATAATTATCCAGGCTATAGAATAAAGAAATCGGAGTATGTTGAGGATTATGGTGGTGATAACTATTATAGGTTAGTTATTTCCATGAAAGGGATAGGTCAAACTGAATATGAGATGATTTATGACACAAGAGGGAAATTGATTAAAACAAATGCTCCTGAACCTGACTATGTTAAGAAAGACTATATTGCAAGATTAAACCCTGAAGATATTGAACGCCAACAAAAGAAAATGGCAGACAGAACAGCATTGCCAGGCACAGGATTACAAATTGGAGATGAAAACTATATAACTGCAAATAAAGATCCTGAAGGTAGTGGAAAGAAGGGAAGGAAAGTTGATATTAAAATACCAGAAGCTTTAGATACACCAAAGATCCCTGAATCAGTTACCAAAGCTTTTGCAAAGAAATATCCAAGAATAGAGGTTGAAGAGTGGAAAATGGAAGATACTTGCTATAATGCAAACTTTAAAAATCGTCAACAAACAAATCTTCAAGCACTATTTATGCCAGACGGATCATTAGTTACCGTTACTACCGATGTAGATAAGGATCGTTATCCTCGTTTGATTATAAAAGATTTAGATGAACGTTATCCTAATGCTAAAATTTCATTTATTCGAAAGGTCGATTACGATATTAAATATAGAAGAACAGTTACGGATAGAAAACTTAGTCAATACTTTTATATTGAATTAACAGAAAAAATAAGAGGAAGAAACGATGTTAAAACTATTAAGCTTCTATATGATAAATCATTTAAATACCAAGGTTTAGCTGGAACTGGAGATGATTACGAATACGAAGACTAATAAATCAAAATGAAAATAAGGGTTATATTAATAATTATTTGTTTAATAATCTTTATCCCAAATTTATTTAGCCAAAAGAAAATAAATTACAAAGCTAATTGGAGCGAAACTCGACCCTCTTACCCTGATGAAATTATTATGGTTGAGAAGGTCGAGTTTGAGCATGAAGGGATGAGGATGTATTGTGATTCTGCTATTTTTAATGAAAAAGAAAATCACTTTAGTGCATTTGGTAACATACATATTGTTCAAAAAGACACCCTGCACGTTTGGGGTGATGAATTGTATTATGAGGGAGTGAGTAAGACTGCAGAGATGTTTGGAGAGGAAGTAATTATGAAAGATAATCAAATAACACTCAAAACAACTTATCTGATTTTAGAAAGAGTTCCAAACACAGTAAGCTATACCCAATGGGCTGATATTTATGATAATGAA
>JALNVJ010000048.1 GCA_023227645.1 Bacteroidales bacterium
AAAAATTGTGACATCACATAATGTTGTTGAAATTTCTGCTCCAGTTGAAGCATTTACAAGCTTCGCTGAAGAATTCTTCCAAGCTAATCCTCCATACTGAGAGCCATTATACACTCTGTCTGGGGTTAGGTTTAATCGTACTTGAATTTGTGCTAATGCAGAAGAACTGCAAAATGCAACCATAACAAGAACAACTAAGAAAGAAAACATCTTGGTGAAGCTTTTGTTCTTTAAAATAATTTTCTCATTCATTTTATTAATTATTAATTATTGTGTTCTTTTTGTCTTTAATTTTTTGATAGCGGAAAGAACAATTCGCCGCTTTTGTTCTAAGATTAATTTTTTTTCTATTGATCTGAATAAAATATTTTTTTCCCCATAAGTTCTAGTTTTTTTGTTATTAAATGTGATTATTTCTATATCTTTTTGCTATAATTCTCTACTAATTTCGTTTATCCAATTTTATTAAATAATTAGAACCTCCTGATAGAAAAACTATTCTGAGGCTTTTTCTTGTTCTATACTACCTTTCTAATCTGCAAATATATATATAATAACTCAAATATCAAAAAAAAACTTTAAAGAAAATTGATTTTATATATCATACGTTTATTAATTTAATTATTCTTTTAACACTATCTGATTCTAATAGTTACGATAGAAAATAAAAGCAATAGAAAATAATAGCAACTCCGAATGTTTTTTATATCAACAAAATTAGATGTAATTAGATTTTAAATGGCAAATCTACATTACTGTATTAAACTCAATTAATGCATAATATAGGAAAGGCTAATTGCTGTTTTTTCATCGAAATTATTAATACATAAAAAGAGAGTTATCAAATAGATAACTCTCTTAAATATTTATCAATCTATCATTGAAACAGATCAATAATTTTCGTAAAGAAAATACAATTTATGCTTGCCCCATTGGGTTCATTTGATATGGGAGTGATTGATCTGGTTCTGTTATTACACCATTTTGCAACTCGTATTTTTCAATGTTTTCTTTCAAAGCATATAATAATCTTTTTGCATGCTGTGGAGAAAGTATTGCTCGAGAACGAACTTGTGCCTTTGGAACACCTGGCATAACTTGGATAAAATCTAATATAAATTCTGTTGAGGAATGTGTTATTAGTTGAAGATTTGAATATATTCCTGGAGCTACTTCTGATGGTAATTCAATATCCATCTTTTGATCTTTGTTATTTTCCATATTTTGTATCATATTATCTCTTTATTCTTCTTTTGCTTTACGACCTCTTTTGGTTGGTGCATTTTGAGCTGCGAGTTCATCCAATTGTTGTTTATTTGCAACGAAAGCATTTCGGTATTCTTTTAGTCCAGTTCCTGCTGGAATTAAATGTCCTACTAAAACATTCTCCTTTAATCCTAACAAATCATCTTGTTTCGCATTTATTGCGGCTTCAGTCAATACTTTTGTTGTTTCTTGGAATGATGCTGCTGATAAATAACTCTTGGTTTGAAGTGAAGCTCTTGTGATTCCTTGAAGAATTTGACGAGCTGTTGCTGGTTGAGCATCTCGTGCAATTATCTGAGCCTTATCTTTTCTCTTTAGAGTTGAGTTTTCGTCTCTTAATCCTCTTGCACTAATGATTTGTCCA
Source organism: Bacteroidales bacterium (assembly GCA_023227645.1). Lineage (GTDB taxonomy): Bacteria > Bacteroidota > Bacteroidia > Bacteroidales > P3 > UBA10566. The sequence goes on from JALNVJ010000048.1 coordinate 1,631, forward strand.
TTAACATAGTTTTCACTATCGCCTTGGTCTTCTACAACTTTCTTTCCGTAGATTTCATCGTTGATTTCATGGAATTCAATCTTGTTAGCTACTTCACCTTCAAGAAAACTAGTATCACCTGGGTCTTCAATTTCAACCTTACGCATCATTTGTCTAACGATTACTTCAAAATGCTTATCGTTAATCTTAACACCTTGTAAACGATATACTTCTTGAACTTCATTTACAATATATTCTTGAACACGCATAGGTCCTTTAATTGCTAGAATGTCAGCAGGTGTGATTGCTCCTTCACAAAGAGGAGAACCTGCTTTTATATAGTCGTTTTCTTGAGCAAGGATTTGTTTTGATGTTGACACAAGGTAAGGACGTGTTTCGCCTGTTTTGCTTGTGATTATAATTTCACGATTACCTCTCTTAAGTTTCTTCATTAATGAAACTACTCCATCAATTTCTGCAACAACTGCAGGGTCTGAAGGGTTACGAGCTTCAAATAATTCTGTTACTCTTGGAAGACCTCCCGTGATATCTCCTGATTTTCCAAATGAACGAGGAATCTTAACTAATATTTCTCCAGCATTTAGTTTTTTACCATTTTCAACCATAATATGCGATCCTACTGGTATATCATAAATTTTTATGACTTCGCCAGATGAATTTACAATGGTTATTGATGGGGTCTTCGCTTTTTGACGAGATTCAATTACAACTCTATCTTGAAGTCCAGTTTGATCATCAGATTCAACTCTAAAAGTAACCCCTTCAATAACATTATCAAAGGCTACTTTTCCCGCAACTTCTGTAAGAATTACGGCATTGTATGGATCCCATTCAAGCATTAACTCACCTTTTTTAATTGATGAATTGTTATCAAAAAATAGTTTCGAACCATATGGAACATTACCTGAGGCTAAAATTGCTTCTGTATGAGGATCAATTATTCTATATTCTGCAGATCTACCAATAACAATTTGATATTTTTGATCGGTTGAAGATTTAGTTTCAACTGAACGTAGTTCATCAATTATTAAAAGTCCTTCGTATTTTGCATATATTTTAGAACCGGTACCTATATTACCCCCTGCAACTCCCCCTACGTGGAAAGTACGAAGTGTAAGCTGAGTTCCTGGTTCTCCAATTGATTGAGCGGCAATAACTCCAACAGCTTCTCCCTTTTGAACCATTCTTCCGTACGCAAGGTTACGTCCATAACATTTTGCACATACTCCGTGTTTAGATTCACAAGTTAATACTGAACGAATTTCTACTTCTTCAATTGGTGAGTTTTCAATTTCCTTACAAATTTCTTCTGTTAGTTCTTGTCCTGAGGTCGCTAATAATTCACCTGTTTGAGGATGAATAATATCATGAAGTGTTACTCTACCTAAAATTCTATCATATAGGGTTTGAACTATTTCTTCATTTTTCTTTAACGCTGTTGTTGGAATTCCTCTTAGAGTTCCACAGTCTTCGTCAGAAATTATAACATCTTGAGCTACGTCAACCAAACGACGTGTTAGGTATCCTGCATCAGCTGTTTTTAAAGCTGTATCGGCAAGCCCCTTACGTGCACCGTGAGTTGAGATAAAGTATTCAAGTACTGATAGTCCTTCTTTAAAGTTAGAGATAATTGGATTTTCAATAATTTCAGCTCCAGAAGCCCCAGATTTTTGCGGTTTTGCCATAAGTCCACGCATTCCTGATAGCTGACGAATTTGCTCCTTTGATCCACGGGCTCCAGAATCAAGCATCATAAATACTGGATTGAAACCCTGACGGTCTGATGCAACTTCTTTCATTACGATATTGGTCAAATCTCTATTAGTATTTGTCCAAACATCAATAATTTGATTATATCTTTCATTATTAGTAATAAGTCCCATTTGATAGTTGGCAACAACTTCAACAACTTCTTCATTTGCTTTATTAATAAGGGTTGCCTTTTGTTCAGGAATAATGACATCACCTAAATTAAATGATAATCCTCCCTTAAACGCCATTCTATACCCTAAACTCTTAATATCATCAAGAAACTTTGCTGTTTTTGCAGTTCCACAAACTTTTAATATATCACCGATAATATCCCTAAGAATAGTTTTCTTTAATACTTGATTTATATAACCAAATTCTTCTGGTACAACTATATTGAATAATACTCTACCAACTGTAGTTTCTATTCTTTCAACTTGTTGTTCTCCTGCTTTATTAATAAAGGTTCTTCTTAGTTTAATGCCTGCGTGAAGGTCTACGGCTTTTTCATTATAAGCAATTTGTACTTCTTCAGCAGAGTAGAATAACTTGCCTTCTCCCTTTACTTTACTTTCCTCATCTGATACTCTTCCTTTGGTCATATAATATAGACCAAGGACCATATCTTGTGATGGAACTGTGATTGGAGCACCATTTGCTGGATTAAGAATATTATGAGATGCAAGCATTAGTATTTGAGCTTCAAGAACGGCTGCATTTCCAAGAGGAACATGCACTGCCATTTGGTCTCCATCGAAATCGGCATTGAAAGCAGAACATACAAGAGGATGTAATTGGATAGCTTTCCCTTCTACTAGTCGAGGTTGGAATGCTTGAATACCTAAACGGTGAAGGGTTGGAGCACGGTTTAAAAGAACTGGATGTCCTTTTAAAATGTTTTCCAATATTTCCCAAACCACAGGATCTCTCCTATCAACTATCTTCTTGGCTGATTTAACAGTTTTTACTATGCCTCTTTCAAGCATTTTACGAATAATAAATGGCTTGAAAAGTTCAGATGCCATATCTTTAGGAAGTCCACATTCATGAAGGAGTAAGTCTGGTCCAACAACAATAACTGAACGACCAGAATAGTCTACACGTTTTCCTAATAGATTTTGACGGAAACGTCCTTGTTTACCTTTTAAACTATCTGATAATGATTTCAAAGCTCTGTTTGATTCTGATTTAACTGAACTCACTTTTCTTGAGTTGTCAAATAAGGAGTCAACAGCTTCTTGTAACATACGCTTTTCATTACGCATAATTACATCTGGAGCTTTTATTTCTATTAGTCTTTTTAAACGGTTATTTCTAATAATAACCCTTCTGTATAAGTCATTAAGGTCAGATGTAGCAAAACGCCCCCCGTCTAAAGGAACTAACGGACGTAATTCTGGTGGAATAACCGGCACAACTTGAACAATCATCCATTCAGGTCGGTTTTCAATTCTACTTTGTGCATCACGGAATGCTTCAACAACATTTAATCTCTTTAATGCGTCTTGCTTTCTTTGTTGAGAAGTTTCTCTGTTTGCTGTATGTCTTAAATCGTATGAGAGTTTATCTAAGTCTAAATTTTTAAGAAGAACTATTAATGCCTCAGCACCCATTCTTGCGATAAACTTATTTGGATCTTTATCTTCTAGTAGTTGATTTTCTGCTGGAAGAGTATCAAGACATTCAAAATATTGAGTTTCGTCTAATAGAGTTCCTATCTTAATTTCCTCATTTTCTAATATTCCTTGACTTATTACGATGTATTTTTCGTAATATATTACTTGTTCTAATTCTTTTGTTTTTAATCCAAGTAATGCACCTATTTTATTAGGTAATGATCGGAAAAACCAAATATGAGCAACAGGTACTACTAATTGAATATGCCCCATTCTCTCTCTACGTACTTTTTTCTCAGTTACTTCAACTCCACAACGGTCACAAACAATTCCCTTATATCTAATTCTTTTATACTTTCCGCAATGACATTCCCAGTCTTTGATAGGTCCGAATATTCTTTCACAAAAAAGTCCGTCTCTTTCTGGTTTATATGTTCTGTAATTTATAGTTTCAGGCTTCAACACTTCTCCTCTTGAACGCTCAAGAATTGATTCTGGAGAAGCAAGACTAACTGTCATTGAATTAAAATTACTATTTATTAAGTTTTCTTTTTTTATTGCCATGATATTTAATGCTAATTGATTTGTTTTTTGAACTACTTTTAAATTAGTTGTTTTTATTAGTATCAAATGTGATTTCTAATCCTAATCCTCTTAGTTCATGTATTAAGACATTAAATGATTCTGGAATACCAGGTGTTGGCATATTGTCTCCTTTAACAATTGCTTCGTAAGCCTTAGCACGTCCAACAACATCATCCGATTTAACTGTTAAAATCTCTTGAAGTATGTTAGCTGCTCCAAAGGCTTCTAATGCCCAAACTTCCATTTCTCCAAAACGTTGACCTCCAAATTGAGCCTTTCCGCCCAATGGTTGTTGAGTAATTAATGAATATGGTCCGATTGAACGAGCATGCATCTTATCATCTATCATATGATGAAGCTTTAGCATATAAATATATCCTACTGTTGCAGTTTGATCAAATCTTTCACCAGTTTCACCATCATATAGATAACATTTTCCATTATCTGGCAAGCCTGCTTTCTTCATGTATCCATTAACTTCATCAAGGTTGGCTCCATCAAAAATTGGTGTTTGAAATGTCAATCCTAATTCTTTTCCTGCCCAACCTAAAACAGTTTCGAATATCTGTCCAAGGTTCATACGAGATGGTACCCCAAGTGGGTTAAGAACTATATCAACTGGTTTTCCATTTTCTAGGAACGGCATATCTTCTTCACGTACTATTCTAGCAACAATACCTTTGTTTCCATGACGACCAGCCATCTTGTCACCAACTTTCAACTTACGTTTCTTCGCAACATAAATCTTAGCCATTTGAATAATTCCAGCAGGTAAATCATCTCCAATAGAAGTTACAAATTGTTTTCTTGCACATACACCTTGCATTTCTTTTGAACGAATATTATAATTATTCAACAATTCTTTTATTAAAGAATTTGTTTCTTTATCAGATGTCCATTTATTTGGATTAACATTATTATAATCGATAGCTAATAGCATCTTTTGATTGAATTTAGCTTTTTTAGGAATCAATTCTTCACTAAAGGTTGAATATACTCCTTGAGAAACTTTTCCAGCCAATATTACTATTAATTTATCTACCAACTTATTTTTAAGATCAAAAAGTTCTTTGTCGTTTTGCTCTTTTAAATCTTTAATGATATCCTTATCTTTTGCTCTAGACTTCTTGTCTTTATGGATTCTTGTAAATAACTTTTTATCAATTACAACTCCAGAAATTGAAGGTGGAACTTTCATTGAAGCATCTTTCACGTCTCCTGCCTTGTCTCCAAAGATGGCTCTTAGAAGCTTTTCTTCAGGAGTTGGGTCTGATTCCCCTTTTGGAGTAATTTTACCAACAAGAATGTCTCCTTCTTTAACATAAGCTCCAATTCGAACCATTCCTGTTTCATCAAGATCTTTTGTTGCTTCAAGACTAACATTAGGAATATCTTTTGTAAGCTCTTCTAATCCACGTTTTGTTTCTCTTACTTCGGTAACAAATTCATCTACGTGAACAGAAGTAAATAAGTCTTGTTTAACAATTTTTTCTGAAATTACGATAGCATCCTCATAGTTATATCCTTTCCATGGCATAAAAGCAACTTGAAGGTTTCTTCCTAAAGCTAATACACCATCTTTTGTTGCATATCCTTCTGATAGAACTTGATCTTTCTTAACCTTGTCGCCTTTCTTTACAATTGGACGAAGATTTATTGAGGTTCCTTGATTTGTTCTTTGGAATTTGATAAAATAATATGTTTTAGCATCATCATCAAAGCTTACTTTCCTCTCTTTTTCATCTCTTGCGTAACGAATAGTGATTTTCTCAGCATCAACAAATTCAACTACCCCATCTCCTTCAGCAACAAGTAAAACTCTAGAGTCTTTTGCTACAAAAGGTTCTATCCCTGTTCCAACAATTGGAATTTCAGGATTTAATAATGGAACTGCTTGACGCATCATATTAGAACCCATCAATGCACGGTTAGCATCATCATGTTCTAAGAAAGGAATTAAAGAAGCAGCTATTGATGCGATTTGATTTGATGCAACGTCCATAAGGTGAACTTCTTCAGGAGCAACAATTGGAAAATCCGCCATTTTACGGGTTTTGATTCTTTCATCTACAAATTTTCCTTCTTTATTTATATGTGTTGTTGCTTGCGCAACTATCATATCTTCTTCTTCTTCTGCACTCAAATAAATCGGACTTTCGTCATTAAGGACTTTGCAGTTTTCAACTTTATAATATGGGGTTTCAATAAAACCTAAATTATTAATTTTTGCAAAGATACATAATGAAGAAATCAAACCAATATTTGGTCCTTCTGGTGTTTCAATTGTACATAACCTACCATAGTGAGTATAGTGAACGTCACGAACCTCAAATCCAGCACGTTCTCTGGAAAGACCACCAGGTCCTAATGCAGAAATACGTCTTTTATGAGTAAGCTCAGCTAGTGGATTAGTTTGATCCATAAATTGAGACAATGCGTTTGTACCAAAGAATGAATTTATAACAGACGATAAGGTTTTAGCATTGATAAGATCTGTTGGAGTAAAAACTTCATTATCTCTAACGTTCATTCTTTCTCTAATAGTTCTAGCCATACGAGATAAACCAACACCAAATTGAGAATATAATTGTTCTCCAACTGTTCTAACCCTTCTATTGCTTAAATGGTCAATATCATCAATATCTGTTTTAGAATTAATTAACTCAATTAGATATCTAATAATAGAAATTATATCTTCTTGAGTTAAAACCTTAACATCACTCGGCACCTTAAGATTTAATTTAGTATTAATTCTATAACGACCAACATCTCCTAAATCATAACGTTTATCGGAGAAGAATAATTTTTCAATAATACCTCTTGCAGTTTCTTCATCAGGTGGTTCAGCACTTCTCAACTGTCTATAAATAAACTCAACAGCTTCCTTGGCATTGTTTGCTGTATCTTTTTGAAGTGTATTAAAAATAATTGAATAGTCACTTGAAGAAGAATCTTCTGTATGTAGTAGTATAGTTTGAACGCCTGATTGGATTATATCTTCGACGTTTTCTTCTGTTAGTTCGGTTTCCCTATCAATAATAACTTCAGTACGTTCAATTGAAACAACTTCTCCGGTATCTTCATCAACGAAGTCTTCAATCCAAGCTCGCACTACTCTTGCTGCTAATTTTCTCCCAACAACTTTTTTCAAATTAGTCTTGGTTACTTTTAATTCTTCAGCAAGATTAAAAATTTCTAATATATCTTTATCTGTTTCATAACCTATCGCTCTTAATAGAGTTGTAATAGGCAATTTCTTTTTTCTGTCAATATAAGCATACATGACATTATTAATGTCTGTAGTAAATTCCATCCAAGATCCCTTAAATGGAATAATACGTGCAGAATATAGTTGCATCCCATTTGCATGATTACTCGTTCCAAAGAAAACTCCAGGTGAACGGTGTAATTGTGAAACGACAACTCTTTCTGCTCCATTAACAACAAATGTGCCTTTAGGTGTCATATATGGAATCATTCCTAAATACACATCTTGAATGATTGTTTCAAAATCTTCATGATCTGGATCTGTACAGAACAATTTTAATTTAGCCTTCAAAGGAACGCTAAATGTTAATCCCCTCTCTAAACATTCTTGTATTGAATATCGGGGTGGGTCAATAAAATAATCGAGAAATTCTAAAACAAAATTATTTCTCGCATCTGAAATAGGAAAATTTTCTGAGAACACTTTATACAAGCCTTCATTAATTCTATTTTCAGAGTTTGTTTCAAGTTGAAAAAAATCTTGAAACGACTTTAATTGAATATCCAAGAAATCTGGATAATCAAAATGTTTTACGGATGCAAAACTTACTATGTTGGATTTATTGTGTGCCAAGGTTTAAAAATTAATTAGTAAAAA